>JAHWJO010000156.1 GCA_019348365.1 Armatimonadota bacterium
GGCGGAGCTGGCCGCCGTGGTGCGAGCCGCGATCCCGACGCTCCTGGAAGCCGTGCCCGCCGGCAAATCGCTGGTGGTGCTGAAAGGTCCCCGCGAGGCGGTGGAAAAAGCGATGGCCGTCCTGCCGTCGCTGGACGTGGATACCACTCCGGAAGCGCCTGCGCTGATCACCCGCATCCAGGGGGTCCACCATATCGACCCGATCACGACGGTCTCGACCTTAACGGAGATGTTCGGGAATGCGGGCCTGAGGGTATCGGTGGCGCCGCTCCGCTCCTTCCCGCAGCTCACCCTCACCGGCGGCGCCGCCAGCACCGGCGGCGGGGCATCGGGCGGCGGGGGCGGAGGCGGCGGCGGGACGGAGACCAACACCCTTCCCTCCGACCGAATCCTGCTCACCGGCCCGGCGGAGATCGTGGAACGCGCGACCGAGATGGTCAACCAGCTCGACGTGGCGCCGCCGCAATTCGAGATCCAGGCCCGCGTGCTCGACGTGAACACGAACAAGCTCGCCCAGCGCGGCATCCAGTGGAATTACACGAACCTCTTCAGCTTTGA
Source organism: Armatimonadota bacterium (assembly GCA_019348365.1). Taxonomy (GTDB): domain Bacteria; phylum Armatimonadota; class DTGP01; order DTGP01; family JAHWJO01; genus JAHWJO01. The sequence goes on from JAHWJO010000156.1 coordinate 559, forward strand.
TGAACAAAATGCTACTCCGGTCACCCCGGCGCTGCGGGTGGGGACGTTCGGGCGGAGCAGCCTGCTCGGATTCGACGCGATCATCCCGCCCATGATCCAGAACGGCGACGCTCGAATCCTGGCGGAGCCGAGCATCCGGGTGATCGAAGGCCGGAGCGCCCGCATCTTCATCGGCGATACGATCACGGCGGTGGTGGACCGGACGGTCACCCCGACGGGGACGAACATCACGACGAAAGAGTTCACGCCGGGCATCACGCTCCTCGTGTCGGGTCATTCCACTCCCGACGGAGAGATCACGCTGGACGTGCGCCCGACGGTCAGCTTCCTGACCAGCCTCTCGGTCCCCGGAATCGATATCCCGGTGCCGCAGATCCGGGAACGCTCCGCGCAGACGACGATCCGGCTTCGTGACGGTGAGACGATGGTGCTGGGCGGCCTGCTGCAGGATGAAGATATCCAGAACATGACGAAGGTGCCGCTCCTGGGCGACCTGCCCTTCTTCGGCAACCTGTTCCGCTCCCGCAACATCACCAAGCGCCGCTCGGAAGTGGTCATCTTCCTGACGACGCGACTGCTCCGATCCCAACCCCCGCAATAGTCTGTCCGTGGTTTCCTGATGCTTCTTCGAGAGCGCTATAAACCCCACAACGCAGGACCTGATCGCCCGGAAGAGCCGGAAAAGCTCGACGGGGCGGCAGGTCCCGCTCCTTCCTCGCCCTCTACTGACGGTTCCGAGGCTTCGCATGCGCCGGAACCGTCTCCTCCCGATCCCCCGGCTGAGGTGTCCCCCAGGATGCAGACCGCCGCGCGTCCCCGCCGAATTGGCGACCTGTTCGTTCAGAAGGGGCTCGTCACTCCGGAACAGATGGACGAGATCCAGGACCTCCAGAAGCAGAGCAGCTCGAAAGTTACCGTCGGCGAGCTGCTGGTCCAGCGCGGCCTGATCACCCCCAAGGATCGGGACCGCTGCCTGGCGGAATTGCTGGAGTACCCGTTCGTGGATCTGTCGGGCGTCACGCCCGACCGCGAAGCCCTGGACCTGCTGAAGCCGGACTACGCCCGTAAGCACAAGGTCCTCCCTCTCTATAAGGAGTTTGGATTGCTCACCGTCGTCACGACGGTGCCGCCGAACATCTACATCCAGGATGAGATTCGCGCCCTCTCCGGCGTGAAGGAGGTCCAGCTTCAGGTCGCGACCGAGGAAGAGCTGCTCCAGGCCATCGGCGACCATTACCGGTCCGGCGAGCAGATGAAGGAGCAGATGGCGGACATCATGCGTTCGCTGTCCGCCCATCAGGTGCTGCTTGAAGACGAGAAGACGACCGAAGACCTCGCCATCGATGCGGACGAGAGCGAGGTCATCCGGATCGCCAACATGATCATCGCGCGGGGACTGGACCAGAAGGCCAGCGACATCCACGTTCAGCCCGCGCGGGACCGGGTGCGGGTGCGCTACCGGGTGGACGGAATCCTCCGCGACGATTTCTCCTTTCCCCCGACGGTCAAGAACGCGCTGCTCTCCCGTCTCAAAGTCATGAGCGGGATGGACATCGCGAACCGGCGGACGGCCCAGGACGGGCGCATCACCCGGACCTACGACGGCACCGATTTTGACTTCCGGGTGGCTTCCATCCCCGGTGTTTACGGCGAGAAGATCGTCATCCGGATCCTGGACAAGAGCGCGCTGACGCTCGGCCTCAGCAATCTGGGATTCCTCCCGGAGAACCTGAAGCGGCTGCGGGACCTGTACGCCCGCCCCTACGGCATCGTGCTGGTGACGGGGCCGACCGGCTCCGGGAAGTCCACCACGCTCTACTCCGTCCTGAACGAGCTGAATACGGAGGACAAGAACATCGTCACCGTTGAGGATCCGGTGGAGTACAACCTGGACGGCATCACGCAGGTCGGCGTGAACAATCAGGCGGGCCTGACCTTCGCGGCGGCGCTCCGGAACATCCTCCGGCAGGACCCCGACATCATCATGCTCGGTGAAATCCGGGACCGGGAGACGGCGACCATCGCGTGCGAGGCGGCGCTGACGGGCCACCTCGTCCTCGCCACGCTTCACACCAATGATGCGGCGGGGGCCGTCACCCGCCTCACCGAGCTGGAGGTGGAACCGGCGATGATCTCCTCCGCGCTCAACGGCGTGCTGGCCCAGCGGCTCGTCCGCCGCCTGTGCCCCGGCTGCCGCGAGGAGTACTCCCCGCCCAGGGAGATCTTGCAGCGGTTCAATTTTTCGACCGATGAGGAGAATGACGTCCGACTCTTCCACAATTCCCCGAAGGGCTGTCCCAAGTGCAAGCTAGGGTACAAAGGCCGGACGGGCGTCCACGAGCTGCTGGCCGTGGATGAAGAGATGCGAAGCATGATCCTGAAGCGGGTGAGCTCGTACGAGATGAAGGACTGCGCCGTTCGCAACGGGATGACGACGCTGGCCGACGACGTGCGGGATAAGATGCTGATGGGCCAGACCTCTCTGGAAGAGGCGCTGCGGGTGGTCTACGTGGACTGAGGGCGACTCACAGGCTCATCGCCTCCCCGGCGGTTCTTCAGGGGAGTTGGGGATACCAACGGTTTATATGGAATAACCGGCATGATGCAGATGCACACGGCATCCATTGCCACGCTTATAAGGATACGGTAACGAGAGTGCCAGTCTTCGAATATGAAGCCATTGATTCCATTGGAAACCCGATGTCGGGGAAAGTGGAGGCGAGCAACCAGCAAACGGCGACCGCCCAGCTGACCGGCCAGAATTTCCGGATCACCAAGATTCAGGAGAAGAAGGGCCAGGGCATCGGGAACATCAAGATCGGCTCCAAAAAGCCGAAGCTGGCGGCGCTGGTGGTCTTCTCCCGCCAGTTCGCCACCATGATCGACGCCGGTATCCGGCCCGTTCAGGCGCTGGACATCCTGCACGACCAGTGTACCGACGGGAACCTGAAGCCCCTCATCCTGGAGATCAAGACCGACATCCTTCAGGGCCAGAGTATCGCCGAGGCGATGGGCAAGCACCAGAAGGCGTTCGGGCCGCTCTTCATCAATATGGTCGCCGCCGGTGAGCTGGGCGGCATCCTGGCGACGGTTTTGGACCGCCTGGCGAGCTTCCTGGAAGCCCAGCAGGAGATGCAGGATAAGATCAAATCGGCGATGGTCTATCCCGTCGTCGTCATCACGTTTGCGCTCCTCATCACCACCGCTCTTATTGTCTTCGTCTTGCCGAAGTTCAAAGAGATCTTCGACTCGATGACCATGCCGGACGGCAAGGCGCTGGCGTTGCCCAAGGCTACACAGCTTCTGTTCGCCCTCAGCGACATCATGGCCAGCTATTGGTACATCGGATTGGGCGCCGTCATCGGGCTGAACGTTGCCTTCCGGATGTACGGCAACACGCAACAGGGCGAATACAATATCGATAAGATGAAGCTGAAACTGCCGGTGGTCGGTGACCTGCTGATGAAGATCTGCGTCGCTCGATTCTCGCGCACCTTTGGAACGCTCATCTCCGCCGGTATCCCGATGATGCGGGCGCTGGAGATCGTGAGCGGGACCGCCGGAAACGCCGTCCTCGCGAAGGTGATCATCGATTCTCGCGAGGCGATCCGGGAAGGGAAGCGATTGGGCGAGTCCCTGGAGGCGAGCGGGTACCTGCCGAACCTCGTGACGCAGATGATCAACATCGGGGAAGACACCGGCCGGATCGATGAGATGCTGAAGAAGGTCGCCGACTTCTACGAGCGCGAGGTGGATGTCGCCATCAAAGGTCTTGTCTCGATGATCGAGCCGGCATTGATCGTCTTCCTCGGAGTCGTCATCGGTGGCATTGCGGTTTCCGTCATCACCCCGATCTTTGCCCTCCAGAAGGCGTTGAGCAACCACTAAGGGCAGTCAAGGCAGCCACATAACAAAATGTCGCTTCCCCTCCTCACCGGACGAAAGCGATACGGAGACCAAAACGCCGGTGGATTCCTGTGAAAGGAGTCCACCGGCGTTACAATTTCGCCATAAAAACCCATACGGACCCCCTCATGGTTTAATTCGATGCAGGTAAGGCCTTAGAATTAGAGGAAAGAAGTGGAGTGACCGATATTATATCTGCATCTGCGCTGCTCTCATTCCTCACATGTCGGATCCTCCGCTCTCATCGCTCTTAAACGACGTATGGCTCTCCCTCCCGATCAAGTCACCCTTCTGATCCGACGCGCCCGCGACGAGCGCGATCCCAACGCCCGCGAGGCGATGGTGTCGGCGTACGCTCCGCTGGTGAAGAGCGTGGCCGCGCGTTTCCTCGGCAGCGGCGAAACGTTCGAGGACCTCCTTCAGGAGGGGAACCTGGGGCTCCTTTCCGCCATTGACCTGTTCAACCCCGACCACAAGATCCAGTTCTCCACGTACGCCCATCATCTCATCGCGGGGCCGATCCGGCATTACCTGCGGGACCGGGGGACGCGCATCCGCCAGCCCGCCTGGATTCAGGAGGAGCGCGCGCGGGTGGAGAAAGCCCGCACGACCCTGACGGAAGAGTTGAGCCGGGAGCCGACCGCCCAGGAGTTGGCGGAGAAGGCCAACTTGGAGGAAGGCCGCCTTCAGGAGATCCTGGCGACCCAGAGGATGTCCCACGTCCTTCGCCTCGATATCGGGATGCCGGAAGAAACCCCGGATGCCGTGGACGAGGAGCGCATCCAGGAAGCCGCGCCCGAACCGGCTCTCGCAATGGAGGACCGGCTCGCGCTGCAGGACGCCATGATGAAGCTCAAGCTCGTGGAGCGGCGCGTCGTCGAGGATTTCTATTTTGGGGACCTCTCCCAGACGGAGATCGCCCGGCGATTGGGGGTCTCCTGCAACTACGTCTCCCGAATCCTGAAATCGAGCACCCAGCGGCTCCAGGAGCATCTCAGTGACCGCCAGGCCCCGGCCAAGACAAGCCGACGCCTGGAACAGAAGCTCCGCGCCCCGGTCGAAGAAGGCGTCACCGATGAGCCCACCGGCCTGTACACCCCTTCCTATTTCCTGGACCGCCTGGATGAGGAGCTGATCCGGGCGCGGCGCTACGGCCATTCGCTTTCGGTGATTCGGGTCTTGGTGGACGGGATACCGGAGGTCGGGAAGGCGGACGTTCTGGCGAAGGCGCTACGCGTGGCCGGACAGGCCGTGCGGAACAACGTCCGCCGGATCGACATCACCGCCCGGATCGACAAGCGGGAATTCGGAGTTATCCTGCCCTACACCGGCGCGAACGCCTCCGTCGCTGGGGAGCGCGTCACCCACGCCCTGGAGAACAACGAAGAGGGCCTGCCGTTCCAGGCCCGTTGCGGGCTGGCGGTCTACCCGGATGAATCGGTGACGGTGGACGGGCTGATGAACCTCGCCAAGCCGTAACCCTCTCGGCCCTCGTCCCCCTCACCCTTCCTTGAGCAATTGAAAGTACCGGAGCGCGAGCGCTTCGGCGGCGTAGCCATCCAGGGGGCCGGGGGGGACCAACAGGCCGCGCGGGAGGAGCCTTCGCCAGCCCGACGGCGGGTGGTCCCGCCAGTACAGCTCACGGGCAAGCAGAGTAGTGCCGTGTTCCGGAACGACCCGCAGAGGGACGGGAAGGGGGTCCAGCCGTTGGCGGGCCGCCCCCGACCCGGTCCGGTCCCCCAGCAGGGATTCCGATACCGGATAGCTCGCGAGGAGGTCTTTCACTTGATCCGGTGCTTCGGAGTCGGAAGCGACCTCCCGGTGAAGGCAAGCCCCCGTATCCTCGACCACCGCCAGCCCCCATTTCTCTCTCCCCGGATCGATGGCGAGTACCGTAACGGGCACAGCTTTCATCCCGCACCCCTTCTCTGATATCCTCTCCCTACTTGACCCGCCGGGCAATTCTCAGATAAGAGGGACTTGGAGCCTTCGGGACGATATTCCGGCTCATTCACGAATTCGGCGCGCGCCCACCAGACGGCTGCCGTAGAAGCCGCCATTGAGGGAGTCCGTCGTCACGCCCCGGCGGGGATTGGCCGCATGCACGAACTTCCCGTCGCCCATGTAGATGCCGACATGGGAGATGCCGGGCCGATCCGTGTGGAAGAAAACGAGGTCGCCGGGTTTCAAGTCGCTCCGGGAGACCTTGCGGCCGTAGTTGTACTGCTCGCGGGAGGAGTGGGGGAGGCTGACCCCCGCCACCCGGCGGTAGACGTGCCGGGTGAACCCGGAGCAGTCGAACGCGCCGTTGCCGCTCGCTCCGAAGACGTACCGCGCTCCGCGATAGGCCAGCGCCGTCCGCACCAGTCCTCGTCCTCCCCCGGATTCGGAGCCGCCGTTGCCCGTTTCACGGGCGGCACGGGCGAGCTCATTGAGAGAGCGACGGTACTGCCCCCGCTTCAGCACGATCTTTTCCGACCGCTCTTCGCGCCGTTCCCGTTCGCGCCGCGCCTTCGCGAGCATTTTCTGCCGTTTCGCCAGGTAAGCCTGCCACTGCCGAAGCTGCCTGCGTTTCAGCGCCGCCGTCCGCTTCCGCTCTGCGCTCCGCTCGTGTTCCTTTACGGCGAGCTTCTTCTTCGCCAGCGCCTTCTTGTACGCTTTCCACTCCGCGAGTTGCTGCTTCAATCTCAGGCGCTTCTTGTACGCTTTCCACTCGGCCAGTTGCCGTTTTTTCCGGTTGGCTGAGGCAATGCGCTTTTTATTCCTGTCCTCCAGCGCCTTCTCGCGGGCCAGATGCTTCTTATAGCGGACCCACTGCGCCAGCTGCGCCTTCAGCTTCCGGGATCGGAGATCGGCCTGCCGCTTCTTCTCGTTGGATCGGCTCTTAACGGAAGGAGAGGCGGAGCGCGGGGAAGGGGAGTCTCCTTCCGGGATCTGGATCTTCTGTCCGGGCTGTAGAGTGGTCAGGCCAGGATTCTTGCGGGCGAGGGTCTGGAGGGGGATGCCCAGCCGCCGGGCGATGGTGGTGAGATTGTCTCCGGGCCGGACGGTGTAAACATCGGCGGAAGCCGCCGCGCCGGAAAAAGCGAAGAGGGAGATGAGGAGTACGGGTTTACCGAAATCTCGAAGCTGCAAGAGGTCGCCTCCTGTTCCGTGATCCGTAGTCGAATAAATGAACGCTCAATAAATCCAGGTCAACATAATGGGATAACCCTCCCTGATTTCGGATGACGTTATGTTGAACATTAGGGCGAAACCCGATGAAAACAAAAAACACCCGTGAATCTCATCTGAAATTCACGGGTGTCGGAGTGACATGATAAGCCGGTTGCGGGTTTTACGGTGTGATGGGCCGCACCAGGCCGAACTTCCGGTAGAACCGGAGCGCGCTCTTCACATGGAACATCGCCATTTTATTGAGCTTGGCGCTCTGCCGCTGCCAGTCGTGGATGATGGGGGCTTCCGGCACGTAGTAGATCTTCCAGCCCGCTTTCCAGGCGCGGTAGCACCAGTCCACATCCTCGAAATAGGCCAGGTACTCCCCGTCGAACGGGCCGAGTTGCTCCAGCGCCTTCCGGTTCATGATGAACCCCGCCACGAGCATCCAGTCCACCTCGCGGACGGTGTTGTGATCCCAGTCCATCATCAGGTGGCTGCGGATCGGCCCGGCGTTGGGGAACCATTTGCCCAGCGGGGTGCGCCGCCAGAGGATCGCGGGGAGGGTGTAGAAGCGGCGGCAGGAGTACTGGAGGGAGTGATCCGGGTTGACGAGCTTCGGGGCGGCCCCGGCGCAGTCGGGGTGCTCCTCCATGAACTGTACGAGCCGCTCGAACGACCCCGGCAGGACGACGGTATCCGAGTCGAGGTGGAGAATATACCGCCCCTTTGAAGCGAAGATGCCCTGGTTGCGTGCGAGCGCCAGCCCGCGCCGCTCCTCCACAATGAAGCGCACCTGGGGGAACTTCGTCTCGACCATCTCCTTCGCGCCGTCGTCGGAGGGGGTGTCCACCACGATAACCTCATACGTCAGCTTATCGGAGACGTTGTCGAACAGCGACTCGAGGCACCGTTCCATCACCTTCGCCATTTTGTAATTGACGATCACTACCGAGAGTTCCATCCGTCACTCACCTTGAGACATGAATGGGACGCGGGCCTGCGGCACGCGGATGGGAACGGATCAACGCGGATAAAGACTTTTGAACCGCAGAGACGCGGAGACGCAGAGAACCCCCGAACTACTTTGGAACCGCAGATGAACGCAGATACACGCAGATAGGAATTGCGTAGAAGCTTATCCGCGTTTATCTGCGGTTCCAGAAGCTTTATCTGTGTTTATCCGTGTCCATCTGCGGTTGCTTAGAGTCTTTCTTTGTGTCCTTTGCGTCCTTTGTGGTTCAAAAGGGGTTCAACACGCGTCGATCCGTCACTATCCGCGTAGCGAAGCTCCGCGACCTATTCCAATAATCTAGCTGGCATCGCCCATAGCCCACTGGATTCCGCCGAGCAGGTGCTGGTGGAACTTCTCGTTCGTCCAGGTGGGCA
>JAHWJO010000157.1 GCA_019348365.1 Armatimonadota bacterium
ATCTGCTCGTCGAAAATCTCCCTCGGGCTGCCGACCTGCTCCACCCGTCCTTTGCTCATCACCACGACCCGGTCGCTGATTTCCAGCGCTTCCTCCTGATCGTGGGTGACGAACAGACTCGTGACGTGGAAGTCGTCGTGCAGGCGGCGCAGCCACTCCCGCAACTCGATCCGCACCTTCGTATCGATGGCACCGAACGGCTCATCCAGGAGCAGGATTTCGGGCCGGGGGGCCAGCGCGCGGGCCAGGGCGACCCGCTGGCGCTCGCCGCCGGAAAGCTGCGCGGGGTAACGGTCCCCTTTGTCCGCGAGCTGCATCGTCTGGAGAAGCTCCCGGACCCGTTCCTTCGTTTCGGCTTTGGACCAGTTCCGCACTTCCAGCCCGAAGGCGATATTGCTCGTCACCGTCATGTGCTTGAAGAGGGCGTAATTCTGAAACACGAATCCCACGTTGCGCTTCTGCGTGGGCACGCGAGTCATGTCCTTCCCGTGCATCCGAATCCGCCCGCTGTCGGGGTGCATCAGCCCCGCAATCATTCGCAGGATCGTGCTCTTGCCGCTGCCCGACGGCCCCAGCAGGGCGACCAACTGCCCGTCCTCGACTTTGAAGCTCACGTCGGAGACGGCGGGGGCTCCGCTGCCGTACCGCTTGGTAATTTGCTCTAATTCAATGCTCATCGTTGACGGGATAGAACGCTCGATCTCAATGAAAACTCGGCCATGATGGTTTATTTTAACACAGACGGGCTTTACCTCTCTTCACTGGCCGTCGCCCTCGCAACGATCCCGGCTCAAGCCGTGACCCGTTCTTCTCCCGAATAGACATTGAACCGATCTTCCCGCAGAAAGCCGATCAGAGTCATCCCGAATTCTCGTGCCGTCTCCACGGCGAGGCTGCTGGGAGCAGACACCCCGGCGAGGATCGGGATACCCGCCGCCGCCGCCTTCTGCACGATCTCGAAACCGGGCCGCCCGCTTACCAGCAGCACATGGCCCCGGATCGGGAGCTTCCCCACCAGAAACCGCTCTCCCACGATCTTATCCATCGCATTGTGCCGCCCCACGTCCTCCCGCAGCGTGACCAGTCGAGTTTCTTCGTCGAAGAGGGCGGCGGCGTGAATCCCTCCGGTCTTGTTGAAGAGAGTCTGCTGCTCCCGCAGGACCGCCGGGAGGGAAAGGAGCGTTGAGGCGACCAGCGTCCGGGGGTCTTCCATAGGCATGAGGCCGCGTCGCTTCAGCGCTTCCAGCGACGTTTTGCCGCAGACTCCGCACGCCGCCGTCATCCCGAACCGCCGCCCGGAATCGGGGATCTCCGGCTGAACCCCCGGTCGAAGCTCCACGGTGACGACGTTGTACTGCTGCTCCGAGCGCGCCACCTCCCGGCAGTAGGCGATCCGGCGGATCTGATCGGGGGCGGCGAGGATCCCTTCCGCAAAGAGGAGTCCCGCCGACAACTCGAAATCGTGGCCGGGGGTCCGCATGGTGACGGTGAGGGGGAACGGCGGCGAATCCGAAGGCGCGAGCCGGATCTCCAGCGGCTCCTCGGTCGTGAGGAGGTCGTCACGCGGGGTGAATCGGCCTTCGCGGTAAGAATGTACCGGGATTCGAGTGGTGCTTCCGGGTCGGGTCATGGGGATGGGACGCGGGCCTTCGGCACGCGGATAATAACACGGGTCATCGCGGATTCAACCCTCTTGAACCACGAAGGACACGAAGGGCACAAAGAAAGCTTTATGGAACCATAGATAAATACGGATGAAGCTTCTGTAACCGCGGATGAACGCAGATAAACCCCCTCACCCGATCACCTCTTCACCCCATCACCTCTTCAGAAGTTGAGGGTTCTCTGCGTCTCGGCGGAGCGTCAGATCCGGACCTGGTGATCCCGCAGCAGGGCGATGGGGTACAGGGTGCCGCGCCAGACCACTCCCCCCTGCCGCAGGGTGAGGACGGCGGAAGCGGTCAACGTCCAGACGAACAGCAGCCCCCCGACTCCCCCGCACAACGCCACCATGATGGCGACGGGACGCGAACACCGCAGCAGGATTCGGGCGCCCCGCATGTAGACCGCCAGAAGAAACACGAATCCCAGCGCCGCCGCCCTTTGGGTCCACCCACCGGTGAGGAACGGCAGCGCGTAGGTGAGGACGTTCACCCCGAAGATGAAGAGGACGGAAAAGACCGTCTTCGCCAGGCTGAAATCCATGGAAGCGAAGCTGTTCTTGTACAGTCCTCGCACCGTCGCTAAAAGGCCCGTCTGCCACCGCACCCGGACCTCGTCTTCGCCTTCCAGATACCCTTGCCGGAACCCCGATTCCTTCACCCGCTTGCCCAGGGCCATATCGTCCGCCACGGTGAGCGCCAGCGCCTCGTGAGTCCCGATGGCACGATACGCCTCCGCGCGGATGAGGTTGAACGCTCCGATTCCGATGAACTGCTTGGACTTCTCCTCTTCCACGTACCACGGCTGGAATCGTGTCATGAACCAGACGGCGAACGTTGTGACGAAGATCGCTTCCCCGAAGCTGTGGGTGATCAGCTCCGGGGTGATCGCCAGGTGATCGAGCCGGCGGGAGAGGGCGTACCGGAGAGCTCTCCGGAGGGCCTGGGGAGCGAACTGCACGTCGCCGTCGGTGAAGAGCAGCCATTCCGCGCCGTATTCCTCCAGGGCCGCTCTCGCCCCGATCTCGTTGGCGTGATTCTTGCCGATCCATCCCGGCGGCAGTTCTTTCACGTGAACGGGATGCATGTTAGGGTAGCGGGCTGCGACCTCCTCCATGATCTCGCCGGTGCGGTCGGTGGAGCGGTCGTTGATCGGGAAGATGAGGAGGCCGGGGTAATCCTGCCGCGCGAGGGATTCCAGCGCCGACCGGATCCCCGCCTCCTCGTTGAGCGACGGCACGAGGACTGCCAGGCGCGGCAGAGCATGTTGCGGGAAGGCCTCCGCCGGGGAAATCTCTTTCAGCTTCTTGGTGCGGCGCTGCCCCCGGTACATGATCCACGCGCGGGAAGCCCAGAAGAGGAGGCCGACCCACGCAAAGCCAGCGAAGAAGAGGGACAGGAAGCCCATGATTACGGTCCTCAACGGTCGCGGGAGGGATCCAGCGTCTGAGGGATTCAGGCGGTCCCCCGCGGATTCGGAAGGGAGGTCCTGCCCCGATGTGCAGGGGGCACAGGATTATGGCGGTGACCCCCCCGGCGGGACAAATCGGAGCCTACGGGACGGGCATGGGATCCCCCGATTGATGCCGATGGAGAGTGGCAGGGTTTGTCAGCCGAGGCAGGAGGAACGGCCTGCCGTCTCGAACGGAGATGCATGATCGATTCCTCCGACATTTTGGATATGAACCTCTCCTCCCTCGATCCGATCCGGGAGCGATTCCTGGGACGCGGCCCCGGCAGTCTCACCACCGTCGAGCTGCTGGCGCTCGTCCTGCGGACCGGGGAGGAGCAGGAAACGGCGCTTCAGCTCGCCGAACGGCTCCTCCGGGAGGTGGGCAGCCTGCGGGAGCTTGCGCTTTCGGAGGTGGAGACGCTGAACGGCATCGAGGGGATGGGGATCGACCGCGCGGTGGAGCTTCGCGCCGCCATTGAGTTGGGCAAGCGGCTCATCGCCCTCGGCGACGGGGGAGTCCGGCCCACGATCCATTCCCCGGCGGAGGCCGCTGCTTTCCTCATGCCGGAGCTTCGACACCAGTCCCAGGAGCACTTCAAGGTGCTCCTCCTCGACTCAAAGAACCAGGTTCTCCGCGCCCCGACGATCACGGTGGGAACAGTATAAACAGTTAAACACTCTGGAGGGACGCCTGCATGAAGACGGGCGGCTCGTCTTTTGCGGCGTGACCGCCTATATCGAGGGCGCATCCCCAATCCCCGAAGATGCCAACTATGTTCGGTGTCACCACTGCGGCGGCGACCGCCTGCGGAAGAATGGAACCGTCAAAAGCGGGAAACAAAAGTTCTGGTGTCAGGATTGCGGGCGACAGAGCCGCGAGCATTTGACGGAAGATCAAGCCTTCAGGCCCCGCAAGAAGCCCCGCCGGGTATGCGCCGGGTGAGGGGACGGGTGTTCCCCGGAACTGTCGGGCTTCTGAGCGGGAGTGATTGTTATAGGTTATCTTAGAGGATCCATGTATTGGGGGAGAGTCATTCTTTTGAGCGCATTTCTGCATTGGACCCGAAAATTCTTCTCGCCAATGATTTTCCATTCCGGGTCCGGGTAAAGGCTATTCCATTCTTCTATCATTTCTCGTACCTGACCGTTCTTTAATCGTTTGTAGTTTCCCTCTTGACTCTGAAGTCGTGATATATAAAACCGAAATAAAGCGATGGTTTTTTCTTGCAATTTGTAATTTTTCCCCATGCCAAGTTGCTCTTGTTGGGATTGGTACGCCCGTTTAACTTCCTCTGGAGTTACCCAAGGTTGTATACTCAGTTCTATTTTGGCGTCCCCCCATGAACCGTGGTGACTTTTGGTCCTCCTCATCCTGATGGGTGAAATATAAGGGAACGCTCCTGTCAAAATAAATTCAGTGGCAGAAGGCAATTGAAGCGAGTAACGCTTCGCAACCGCTTCCGAAAGATCACTTAGGTACTCCAAAGCAGACCCAGGCCATACAAGTGTGTGCTTCACGATTTGATCTGTATAAGACAATATTTGACGGTGCTTTATTCGCATGGGATACGATTCAGTATGGGTCCATTTTAATGTTTTTGATTTGCCATTCCAGATGATCTTTATGGGTCTGTTCCAAGTGAAGTAGGTTTTATGATCGGTCTCTGGTGGGAGGTCAATTAACTCTGCATGATGTCCTGCGTAGGGTATCCCTTCCCCATCGAATACATCACACGATAAATGTTGGAGGGCGGGAGAATCCAAGAAGTTGTGCATCTCCTCGAATGTCAGTAATCTCCCCGCCAAGAATTTATTCCTGTGCCCAATTACGGAAGGGTCCTGAGAAGCAATCCACCCCACAAACTCCGAAAAGGCTTCCGATCTATTGGAGCTTGCTTCACTAATGATTGGGACGACTGCATTTTCCTCTTTTGGAATGCTACATTGATCCTCCGGATTTTGTTCTCGTTCCTGCGCGGAATGGCCCAATAAATCCTCATGCGTTTTATAAGCCGATTTAAAGTTATCACGTAATACTTCGTAATTCTCCGACTCCTCACGTTCTTGATCCTCATCCTGAAGGCAGGGCGCTATTAACCCCCCATATTCTCTTTGTCCGTCATGTTCCTGAAAAAAAGCCCAGTATCTCGTGAAATCATCCAGCCTTCTCGGTTGAATGTCCCCTCTCAGTCGCACAAAGAGTTCATCAAGCTTGCGGTTTGCTTCTTCGTCTGCTGATTTCATTGTTATCATCTTTTTTTCATTGAAAACATTAACAATACTCCTCGTTAAGATAAAGATAACACACCACGTCACCCTATATCAACTAAACGTGCGGCAAGTAACGCCAGGAGTAAATGATGGATGCTCCATTGATGATTACGGTCAAGCAGGCCGCTGAACTCGCCAACGTCGGGCGAAGCACAGCTTATCATCTCACTCAAAGCGGGGAATGGCCCACTGTTCGGATCGGGCGCGCCGTCCGCATCCCCGTCCGTAAGCTGGAAGAGTGGATCGAACGCCAGACCGTGCAGGCTTCCCCATGAGTGGCTCCGATTGCTCTCCTCGGTGGGCGGCGCTCCTTCGGCTCCTCTTCGAGCCGGGCGAATTACCCCGACCGACTGACACACCCATGAAAAAAGCCCCCTCTGGCAAGGGGGCTCATCACTCAACGCTCTTGGACGGAGCAACGACGAGAAAGGACACGACGAATGAACGTCCTAACCCATCAGCGCAATTATACCCGAAGTGAGGCCGTTTTGTCACCTCTGGGCTTCGCCTGCCATCGCCTTCACACCAGCCCGGTGTTGCTGGCGATCTTCACCCGAACCAATCCTGAAGAGGCCGAACGCGCCTTCCGGGGGGAGGCTCAGATCCCCGGCCCGATCCTCGCCTTCCTCCGCAAGCGGGGGGAGGACAGCGCGCGGCTGAGCGCGGCTCAGCACCGTTTCATCGAATTCCGGGCGGGCCGTCTCGCCCCCCCAACCTGACAGACCGGCGCAAGGGAGGGGGCAACCCCCTCCCTTCGTCTTTTGGAGATGACGATGAAAACCTCTCCCCCACAGACAAACGTCAACGCTGAAGTGAAGCCGCCGAAGCAGTACCGGCCCAAGAAGCCCCGCCGCCGACTGCCTCCGTTCCGCCTTCAGCGGCCCTTCCGACCGAAGCCCTTTGATCACCCAGACATGAATATCACCGTCAGTGAAGAGGACCGGCCATGAACATCCCCCTTCCTGAAGCCTTCGTCATCAGCAGCTTCAAAAATAAGGAAGACGTGAAGCCGGTTCAGCGCGCCTTGAGCTTCGAGCATCTGGTGAAGGCTCTCCAGCGCCACATGGAGCGAGAGGAGAAGGACGGACCTCTCTTCTCTCCAGCCTCCTACAAACCCGAAACCACCCGCGCGAACGCCAATGTAGAAGCGGTTTCACTGGCCCTCTTCGACTTTGATGACGGCACACAATGGGAGGACTTGAAGCCGAAGATCATCAGCCGGGAACTGGCTTACATCGTCTATAGCACCTTTCAGCACACCCATGAGGCTCCCCGGTTTCGCCTGGTCCTCTTTCCCTCGCAGCCGGTTCCGGGGGGGGACTGGCCGGAGGTATGGAAGCGGCTCCATCACTTCATCGGCGGCAAGAACGACCGGGCGGCAAAAGACCCCAGCCGGATGTACTACATGCCTTCCTGCCCGCCGGGAGCGGAGCGGTTCTTTGAGTACGGCGAAGGGGACGCGCTCGACGTGAATGCCCTGCCTCCTGTCCCGGAGCCCGCGAAAGCCCCCCTCCATGCGCGCCCCTGTGCCTCTCTCACTCTTTCCGACACAGAGGTGCTTTCGCGGGCAAGACAGGCCAAGAATGGGGATAAGTTCCGCCGGCTGTATGAGCAGGGAGACTGTTCAGGATACGAGTCCCGAAGCGAAGCCGTTGTGGGCCTGTGCTGTCTTATCGGTTTCTGGACCGGCCCTGACAAGAGCCGGATCGACTGCCTTTTTCGGCAATCCGCCCTCTATCCTCCCTTTGAAGAGAAGTGGGATAAGCGGCACTACGGGGACGGCAGGACATGGGGGGAGGGTTCTATCGATGCCGCGCTGGAGCGGATGACGGAGTACTATACCCCAACGCCCCGGATCACTTACGGCAGGGGGTTCGGTGGCAAGAACGGCCCGTCCGCAAACGACAACGGTGATGAGAGGATGGAAACGGAAGAGACGGAAGAAGCCACTCCCTGTTCTTTCCCCTATGAAGTCACACCGGAAGGCACATTCTGGTTCAAACCCTCCAAAGAAGGGCCGATCCGTGTTCCTCTCTCTAACTTCGCCGCCTGCATTAAAAAGGAGGTCGAAGAGGACGACGGCGTTGAAATCCGCCGGAGCTATGAGATCGAAGCGACCCTCCGGGGTCGGTCCTATGGATTCGCCATCCCGGTCTCGCAGTTTGCCGCGATGAACTGGACGGCAGAGCACCTGGGCGCGCGGGCTTTAGTCTCACCCGGCCAGGGTTTGAAAGATCATCTCCGTTTCGCCATCCAAGCCCTCTCTGTCGGCGTGGAGGAACGCCGGGTGTACGGTCACACCGGTTGGCGGAAAGTCGGGGATGATTGGCTGTATCTTCATGCGGATGGGGCACTTGGGACACATGGGACACATCCAGACATACAAGTGACCCTGTGTGATGCGCTCTCTCGATTTACGCTCCCCGACCCTCCCGATGGAGGAGAGCAATTAGAGGCGATCCGTGAGACACTTGAACTGTTCGATGTAGCAGAAGAGATGGTTTCCATTCCTCTGTTTGGGATGGTCTTTCGCTCAGTGATTGGTAAAGCCGACTTCGGCGGGCATCTGGTCGGCCCTTCTGGGGTGGCAAAAAGCGAACTGGCCGCACTTGCACAGCAGCTTTTCGGACCGCAGCTCGACGCCCGCCATCTTCCCGGCTCATGGTCTTCCTCAGAGAACTATCTTGAAGGGCTGGCGTTTGCCGCAAAAGACAGCCTCCTCGTGATCGATGACTTCGCCCCGACCGGAACACAAAGCGATGTGGCCGCATTGCACAGGAAAGCGGATCGGGTGTTACGCGCTCAGGGAAACACAAGTGGGCGGGGCCGGATGCGGCCCGACGGGAGTCTTCGCCCTGCCAAACCCCCGCGCGGCCTGATTCTCTCCACGGGCGAGGATACGCCGCGCGGTCAGTCCCTCCGTGCCCGGCTGTTCATTCTTGAAGTCGGGCCGGATACGGTGAGATGGGATCGGCTCTCGCAGGCTCAGAAAGCGGCGGCGGAAGGCCGGTACGCTCAGGCAATGGCGGGGTTTATCCGATGGCTTTCCCCTCGATATGAAGAGATCAATAGAGGACTGGCAACGGAACGCACGGAGTTAAGAAACACCTTGAGTCGGGACATGGCCGGGCACAAGCGAACGCCGGGGATCTTCGCCGATCTCGCCATTGGCCTCCGGTACTTCATTCGATACGCACAGGATTCCGCCGCACTTTCAGCAGAGGAAGCCCAATCCGTCTGGGAACGCTGCATGGACGCGCTGAAGCAAGTATCGGAAGCACAGTCACAACAGCAGATAGACCATGAGCCGACCCATCGATTCCTCTCCCTTCTCGCATCCGCCCTGGTCAGCGGGCGCGCCCATGTCGCTAATCCTGAAGGCGGTCCCCCCCATGTGCCGCAAGCGTGGGGATGGCGCTGCAAGACGGTGGGGAGCGGCGACTTCGCCCATGAGGAGTGGCATCCGCAGGGGGATCGGATCGGATGGCTGGAAGAGGAAAACCTTTATCTGGAGCCGGGAGCCGCCTATACCGCCGCACAACGGCTTGCACAGGGGGGAGGGGATGCCCTGCACGTCACCTTGCCCACGCTGAAGAAACGGTTGGATGAAAAACGCCTCCTT
>JAHWJO010000627.1 GCA_019348365.1 Armatimonadota bacterium
GAACGCCTACCGGCGGGACCGCCGCGCCCTGCCGCCCCACCTCTCCTCCCTCTACCCGAAGTACGTCCGAAACAAAAATCTCTTCCGCTGCCCCGCCGACCCGCCCCCGGTTGACAACACGCTGGCGGAGGCCCGCGACCCCCGGCTGCCCGTGAGCTATCTCTACGAGATGAGCGCGCATCCCTCGCCGGGCGCGGGCCTCCAGCTCGGCCCCCACGCCTTCCCCGCGAACGCCACCTGGCGGCACCACAAGATGGCGCAGCGCATCAACTACGGCGACCGCGTCCCGGCGGTCCGGTGCTGGCATCACGGGGAGACGGTCCTGAACCTCACCCTCAACGGGCGGGTCTACCGCAGCAGCGGCATGTGGGAGCTGGAACCGGACACCCTCCCGGCGGTGCTGGACCGGATGGAGGCGGACCTCGCCGCCGGGCCTCGCTCCTTCACTCGCCGCTGGTCGTTCCCGATGCTCAGTCGAAACCTCCGGCTAGTCTCACGCAATGAACGGGTCGCCCAGGTCCTTGAGGACCGGCAGGGGCTCTCCGCCGCGACTCGCCGCCGCATGGCCGCCGGGGCGCGCCGACTCTCGGCCAGGTCCGCCAGCTTCCCGCAGGAGACGCGGGGGAGCCTTTACACCGTCCTGGGGAGTCTCTACGCCCTCGCGGGGCAGGAGCGGAACGCGGAGATCGCTTTCATCAAGGCGGTGCAGCAGCCGGGGAACCCCACCCAAGCGCTAGGGTACCTGACGGACTTTTACGAGAGGGTCGGGCAGAGCCGCAAGGCCCTCGCGTTCCTGGACACCGTCAACGACCCCCGCGCGCGGGAGTTCGTCACGTTCAAGCGGATCGAGCTGCTCGCGAGGACGGGGCAAAGCCAACGGGCAATCGGGCAGATTCAAACGCTGCTGGACCGGGAGCCGGACAACACCCGCTACATGAACCTGATGGCCTTCACCTACGAGGCCGCCGGGAACGAGAAGAAGGCCGAAGAGTGGCGACTCAAGGCGGACAAGGGCGCGAGACTGGTGGGGCAGGACGCCCCCAATTTCACGGGCAAGGACATCAACGGGGAGGCCGTCCAACTCTCGGACCTGCGGGGGAAGGTGGTGTTCCTGAACTTCTGGGCCTCCTGGTGAGGGCCATGCCGTGCGGAGGCTCCGCACCTGAACGCCCTTTATAAAAAGTACCGTGACCAGGGCTTCGTCGTCCTCGGCCTGAACAACGAAGAAGAGACGAAAGCCGCCCTCCAGTTCGCCAAAAAATCCCTCAGCTATCCCGTGCTTCTCCACGCCGACGGCGCTTTCAACGACTACGGCGTCCAGGGCATCCCCGCCACCTTTATTCTTGATGCGACTGGGAAGGTCGTCAAACGCCACATCGGGTTCGGCCCCGGGATGGAAAAAGAGTTCCAGAAGGAGATCGAAGCCCTGCTCGAAATCGTTCCTCCAAAATCCTGAGCGGTTTTACCCCCTAGAGCCTGTTATGCACTTTGAACGCTTGCTTCGGGTGATGTTCACGCGTGGAGTTACGCTTCACAAGTTAGCGTGCCCCTTGCTTAGACGGCAAGGGGCCGGCTCCTTTTGACCGTTTCGGATGGACCATTCACGCCTGAAGCTTTGTCTTGAAGTTCATAACAGGCTCTAACCCGATAAGCGTTCGCATTCAACGTTGGGAACTCAGCCGACCGGCTCTCCACCATTGAGCCGGTCGGCTGCTTGTTCTTGGAGCGTCGGATTGGCTTCTCCCCGTCGCCTCAGTATAATCTAGGTGTAAACTTATCTCTCACTCTACTGTAACCTTGATAACGGATCGGAGATAAAGATGATCATCCCTTCGAA
The DNA here is from genome assembly GCA_019348365.1 of Armatimonadota bacterium. GTDB lineage: Bacteria > Armatimonadota > DTGP01 > DTGP01 > JAHWJO01 > JAHWJO01. Next base: position 1,838 of record JAHWJO010000627.1, read on the forward strand.
CGCTCCCGGCGCGGAGCTCCCTTCCCTCACCCCGGAGGAGATGCAGCGGTACAGCCGCCACCTCATCCTCCCGGAAGTGGGCATGGAGGGCCAGCGCAAGCTCAAGAACGCGCGCGTCCTGCTCATCGGCAGCGGCGGCCTGGGCGCGCCCCTTGGGATGTATCTCGCGGCGGCGGGGGTCGGCACCCTGGGCCTGGTCGATTTTGATACCGTCGATGTGACGAACCTCCAGCGCCAGATCATTCATGGCACGAAAGACGTGGGCCGGCCCAAGATCGAATCGGCGGCGGAGACGATCTCGGACATCAACCCGCTGGTGAAGCTTGAACTCCACGAAACCCGGCTCTCCAGCGAGAACGCGCTGGAGTTGTTCAAAGAGTACGACATCATCATCGACGGCACGGATAATTTCCCCACGCGCTACCTCGTGAACGACGCCTGCGTGCTGCTGGGCAAGCCGAACGTTTACGGCAGCATCTTCCGGTTCGATGGGCAGGCGACGGTCTTCTGGGCCGAGCACGGACCGTGCTACCGCTGCCTCTACCCCGAGCCGCCGCCTCCGGGGATGGTCCCGAGCTGCGCGGAAGGCGGAGTCATCGGTATTCTGCCGGGGATCGTCGGCTGCATCCAGGCGAACGAGGCCGTGAAGCTGATCCTCGGCGTGGGCGATTCGCTCATCGGGCGGCTCCTGTCGTTCCAGGCGCTGGAGATGCGGTTCCGCGAGTTCAAGCTTCGCAAAGACCCCGGCTG
>JAHWJO010000628.1 GCA_019348365.1 Armatimonadota bacterium
AATCATGGAGCGTGTTCCCCCAGGTGAAGAACTCGTCGTTCATGCTGTAGGAGAGGTACGTCGGAGAATTATCCCGCACCTGTCCGGGGAAGTTGTCGGACGGGCACTTATACGCCTGCTCCGTCTTCACATAAGGAAACAGCGATCCCTTCCGGACATCGATCTTGAAGTGACCGGCGGCGCAATCCACCCAGCCGCCCTCCCGCGTCGGCTGATTGGCAACGCCGGCATTGGGGTAGTGGCCTTCATAATCGTCCATGTACATCTGGAAGCCGGTACCAAGCTGCTTCATGTTGTTGAGGCACGAGGTCTGCCGAGCACGTTCGCGCGCTTTGGCGAAGACGGGGAAGAGGATCGCCGCCAGGATCGCAATGATCGCGATGACGACGAGCAGCTCGATGAGCGTGAACCCGCCACGTTTTTTGGTCATATCTTTCCGTCCTTATTAAAATGAAGGGGGCTGTTCGATTGAGAGCAATCGCTCATGGGAAGATTATACCCGTTTTATGGATTTCTGAACTTCTGAATTGATATCGGATACGTTCCAGCGGGTCAGCCCATTCTCCCCTATTTAAAAGATGACATGAAGGAATAAAGAGGATTCAAGCCAGATCATGCCGCCGTAGAATTCGTCATGATTCGGCGGTATCCTTCTCGAAAATGTGTACTTTCGAAAATTAAACCGGCCTTAACCCCCCTGCCTTCAGATTTAGGACGACCGTTGAAGATTACCAGTTCCACGAAACTGCTCGCCGTCATCGGCGATCCGGTGAAACATTCCTTCTCCCCGCTCATGCAAAATGCCGCCGTCCGGGCGCTCGGGCTGGATCTCTGCTACGTCGCTTTCCATGTGCGTCCGGAGTCGGTGGGAGCGGCGTTGAACGGCATGCGCGCCCTGAATATCATGGGGATGAACGTCACCGTGCCCCATAAAGAAGCGGTGATCCCCTTTCTGGACGAGATTTCGGACGAAGCGGCGCGAGTCGGGGCGGTGAACACAATCCATCATATCGAGGGGAGGCTCATAGGCTACAACACCGATGTTTACGGGATTCTCACCTCGCTGAAAGAGACCGCCGGACTGGCCCCCCTGCCGCCCACGGTGGCCGTACTCGGAGCGAGCGGCGCGGCGCGGGGCGTGGTCTATGGCCTCGGCACCCGGCCTGAAGTCGAGCGGATCCTGATCTACAACCGCACCCCGGAGAAAGCGGAATCCCTGGCACGCGAGATGAGCCCCTGGACCCACGCGCGCCTGGAGAGCTATCCCCTGGCCGAAACGGAGCTTGTCGCCGGGCTGAGAAGTTCGCAGCTTCTCATCAACACCACTTCCGTCGGCATGCATCCGCGTGTGGACGAATCCCCGGTAGGGGACGGAGCGGCCCTCCACCCGGATCTGGTCGTCTACGACATCGTCTTCAACCCGCTGGAGACGAAGCTGATCCGGCAGGCTCAAGCCGTCGGAGCGAAAGGGGTGGGGGGAATCGAAATGCTGGTCTACCAGGGCGCGAAATCGTTTGAAATCTGGACGGGGATCTATCCCCCGGTTGAGGTGATGAAAGCCGCTCTGCCTCGACGGTGAAGCCCATGGGCGGGGCAGGAAAAAACCGGCAGCTCATTGAGAGCCGCCGGTTTACTAACTATCTGTCCATCTTCTCCCGGTTGGGCGTATTACAACGCGAATTCGCCGATGTAGGCACTGTTGGCGACGTCCTTGGTCCATTTGGTGAAGGTCGGCTCGTTCCCCTTGAACTCGGTCCGGAGCGCGCGGGCGACCATGGCATCCTTCACCGGAACGAACGGCGTGTACCAGACCTGATGCGGCATGACGCACTTGTGGCAGGGGTACTTATCCGCCGCGATGTAGGCCGCGCCGGGGACCTGCACCCGGTAATTCCGGTCCTTGACCGTGAACTTCACCGGGGCGGGCTTGACCGCCGTCACTTCGCCCAGGAAATTTCCGTAACTCTGAGTGAGAAGACCGGCCAGCGCATCCCGCTGAGCGGGGGTCGCCGATTCCTCCACGTAGATCACGGTCCGGTGGCCGTCGGGACGGAACGCCAGGTTCTCCGGCCCATTCACGACCGCCACGGCGGAGAGGCCGTTCAACGCCTGCCCGTTCCACACGCCCGCTTTGATCCTCCAGGCTAGAATGGCCTCTTTGCCTTCCGTCACCGCTTCGCCGCCGTAGTGGCAGGCTCCGGCGTAGACGCTCAGGGACCGGCTCTCCAGGTAATCTCCGGTCACGGCGGGCTTCACGCTCGATTTCGCCGCTTTTGCCGGGGAGAGCGGGGCGGATTGCGCGAATGCGCCGGAAGCCGGGGCGAGGAGCGCGAGGGCCGTCACGCCGAGGATGAGCTGTTTCATGGCAAACCTCCTACAGGATCAACTCCTGTGAATTATGCTTCTACAAAAATTAGCCGTCTAGAATCGAACTGAACTCAAGAAGAAAAGGGGAGGCCTTGCGCTGATCGAGTTCCATTATACCAGAATTCGCACATGGAGTCGCCGTACAATGCCCTTGCTCCAAGGGTCATTTCATTGTACGTGCCTGGATGTTGGCCCGGCGACTCAATTCGCGGGC
>JAHWJO010000158.1 GCA_019348365.1 Armatimonadota bacterium
CTCCTGTCCCTCCCAGCCCGGCTCGTCTATCGCGGCCACCCCGTTGCTGTCGGTGACGTACCGCACGAGGTGGGTCGTCCGCAGCTCGACCAGCGGGACGCCCCGCCCCGTCGCGTCATCCACCACCTCCACAACGAAGTAGCGGTCATTGCTGCGGGGCGCGGCGGCGAGGGTCATGAGCGTGAGCAAGGCGAGGCCTGTCGTTCGGGCGAGGGTCAGTTCCATGGGAGCCTGTAGTCCTTCATTATGAGCAAGGCTATGGAAGGTATTGGACATGAAAAAAATGAATATTTATCAGTTTGACGATGAACCCGGCCAAGAGGCCTGACCCGAACGACCAAACGAACATCCCAAGTAATACCAGACTAAATACAACATTTTGGGTCTGATTTGAGGGGATGTTTTTGGTCCATTTATACATGTTACGATCCACCGAATACATCCCTAAAAACCCGCCCACACCTATAATCGACCCCGTCACAAGGCCGACGGCAATCCCGCCGATGCCCGCTTTCCAGCCCATGGCCAACGCGACACCAAAAGGATTAAAAAGAGAGCACAACAAGAATAGATCGATGATCGTTGCCTTCCCGCTCTTCATATCTTTAGACGTCATGAGATGGCCCATCCCGCGCAGTCGAGAGCGAAGGGGGAAGCAGGGAAGGGTGTGGGATGTCCGACGGCCTGTTCACTTCCTGTCCGAATCGTAGTACACCCAGCGCTTGCTGGCCTTCAGTTGCAGCATCGAGAGCAGCAGGATGACGGCGAACAGAATCCACGCCAGCGCCGACGCGTACCCCATCTTGAAGTACTGGAAGCCGTTGCGGAACAGCAGCGGCACCGGGACCATCGTGCTGTCGGCGGGGCCGCCGTACGGCTCCCCCGTCATGATGTAGACCGGCTCGAACATCTGGATCACGCCGATGGTCCCGATGATGAAGTTGAAGAAGATGTAGGGGGAGATCATCGGGAGGGTGACGTTGCGGAACTGCTGCCAGGCGTTCGCGCCGTCGAGCTGCGCGGCTTCGTAGAGCGCCTTCGGGACCCCCTGTAGCCCCGCGAGCCAGAGGATCATGCCGCCGCCCGCGCCCCACAATCCCAGCAGGATCAGCGCGGGCTTGCTCCAGGTCTCCGACGCGAGCCACTTCGGGGCTTCCAGCCCGAACCACGACGTCAGCGTCGAGCGCCACGCGGCGTTGATCAGCCCGTACTCCGGGTTCAGCACCCAGACCCACAGCACCGCCCCGGCGACCACCGGCACAATGCTCGGCAGGTAGTACACCGTACGATACCAGTTCATCCCCTTCACGTTTGCGTTCAGCAGCAGCGCGATTCCGAGGCCCACCGCCATCGTCAGGGGAATGCTGAAGATCGCGAGGAAGGCGACGTTCGCCAGCGAGCGGGAGACGATGGGCCAGTCCTCGGTGGGGGAGGTCAGCAGACGGTAGTTCTGCAAGCCCACGAACCGGGGCGCGTGGAGCACATCGTAATCGCAGAAGGAGAGGACCGCGCTCATCAAGATCGGGCCGAGCGTAAAGACCAGGAACCCGAAGATCCACGGCGAGGCGAACAGGTACCCTGCGAGGGCTTCCCGCCGCGCCATCCGTCCCATCGGGCCTTCCCGCTTGAACTGGTACGCGACCCCGCCCAGAATCGTGAGGAAGCCCAGCCCGATCACCCCTACCGGGATCGTCCAGGGGAGGAGGGGGTTGTCCGCCCGGCTGTAGACCTTATTCAGCTCCTTTTGTACCACCCGCTGGCCGTCGAGGAGGGCCAGCGCGGAGGTCTTCTTGTGGCGGGTGGCCTGCTCGAAGGCGCGGACGTGCTCGTCCCAGAGCCGCTGCCCCACGAACGTGACGGGCCGGTACTTCGCCACCGGCAGGAGGTCGAGGAAGACCTTGAGGCTGTTCCGCAGCCGGGGGTTCTCCGGTGCGAACTCCCGGAAGATCGCCTCGTTGACAGGGATGTTTGCGGAGAGGTTAGGCACGTAGGGGCGGCCCTTGCTCAGGTTGTACTCCCGCTGCACCCGGTTGCGGATCCGATTCGATTCGACGCTGTTCATCCACTGGATGAAAGCCCAGGCTTCGTTCACGTTGCGCGCCCCGCGCGGAATAGCGAACGAGAACCCCCCCGACCAGGTGATATAGGGCGGCTGCCCCGCGAACCGCTCCTTCCCCGCGAGCCGCTCGGCGGGGACGGGAGCCGGAGCTACCGCGAAATCAAGGTCCGGGGCGTACCGGGCGATGTTGTTCAAGACCCAGTTTCCGTCGATCTTCATGGCGACCTTGTCGATGAAGAACGGGTCGAGGGCGTTCCCCTGGAACCCGGCCTGGTAGGCGTTCACCCGCTCCACTCCGCCCAGCTTATCGTAGACCCGCACCATGTAGTCCAGCGCCTCTTTCGTGTACGGGTTCGCGAGGGTCGCCTTCCGGCCTGTCGGGTCCATGAACTCGCCGCCGTTCTGCCACGAGTAGAGGTAGAGCCACGAGTTCCCGTAGTTCGGGATGAAGCCGATGGACTTGTAGGAGCCGTCGGGATTCTTCTTCGTCAGCCTGACGGCGTACTGCTCCAGCTCCTCCCAGGTGAGCGGGGGGCGGTCCGGGTCGAGACCCGCCTCGCGGAACAGCTTCCGGTTGTAGTAGAGCGCGCGGTCGTCGATGCCGGAGGGGATGGCGTACACCTTGCCCCGGTAGAGGGCTTCGTTCCAGGCGGCGGGGTAGTAGTCTTTCGCCTGAATGGGGCCGGGATTCGTGCGGATGAGATCGTCGAGGGCCATGAAGGTGTCGCGGGAGGCCCAGTCGCCGATGGTGAAGCGGTCCTGGTTGATGAGGTCGGGCGGGACGCCCCCGGCGATGGAGGTCATCAGCTTCTGGGGGTCCATGCCGCCCGCGCCCATCGAGAGGAGCGACACGTCGATGTGGGGATTGCGCCGCTCGAACTCGGCGACCTGCGCGTCTTGCCCCTTCGTCTCCTCGGAGCTTTGCAGCCCCCACACGACGAGCTTGACCCTTTTCTGAGCGTGTGCCGGAGCGACGACGGCCCCGGACAGGCCCATCATGCACGCCAGAAGGAGGAGAGCGCCTCTCCATCGAGGGGAGCGTGACGGGGTGTTGAACCGGAGAAAAAAGAGGAAATTCATGGAGGACTGTATTTGTGGTGCAAGGGTTCCGTTCACATCGGCCTTCAAGCCCGGCCTGAGTGAGGGAGTAGGGTGTCGGGAGTAGGAAGTAGAAGTGCCCTCCTCACCCCCGGCCCCTCTCCCAATGCTGGGAGAGAGGTGCCGAAGCAGATACATTAGGGGGAGGATCTCAATCCATACGATACGGTATTCTATACAGTACCGTAATCTGATTACTTCCCTCCGAAGAAATTCATGACCGTCATAGTCACCCCTCTCCCAGCATTGGGAGAGGGGCCGGGGGTGAGGGCCACCGAATCTCGGCCACCAGGGTTCCGGGATGTGAGCGGAATCGTCGCGGACACGGCGGTGAAGCGGTCGACGGTGAGAATGACCGGAGCCGAAGGAGATGCTTTCCCAATCGATTATACTCCCGCCGCCCGGTGGAGGTCTACGGCGGGTGATTCCGGAGCTCCATCGACCTGGTATGACTGCACGGCGGAGAGGTTCATGTAGTGCGGTCAAAGTCAGGAGTGGTCCAAGAAGGGATCCTGGTGTTACCTACTTTCCCCTCCACCGCCGCGCTACTTCCGGTCGTTCGGCAGCGTCTCGATCTTCGTCTTCGCGAAGGCGCTCCATTGTTTTTCCAGCGCCGGGGACGGGGGCACGCCGCGATGGACGTAGAGGCCGTAGCGCAGCCGCAGCATCTCGCCGGGTCGGACCGTTCGCGGGCTGTCGAAGGTGAGGCTCGCGCCCATCCAGCCGTCCCCACGCACATGGAACGTGGAGGGGTGGTTCGGGTTGGAGGGATGGTCCATCAGCGTGATGCCTTCGTTCACGCCGGGCGCGATGGGGCCGGAGTAGTCCACCCAGCGGGCTTTTTTCCAGAAGACGCCGTTCGGGCCCTGCTCGTTGACGTTCCCTGCCGAGTTGCGGATCAAGCCGCCCCCGTCCAAAACCCCGATGGTCTTCGCCATGCGGACGGCGGCCATCCCGAACGGCGTCTTCCCGAGGACCGCCGGCTCCTTCCCCGCCTCGAACTGGAGGTCGAGGATCAGCATCCATTCCCCGTCCGGCAGGGGGACCGCCGTCATCCCCCGCCGCTCGATGAGATGAACCCTGCCGTCCTTGCCGACCCAGTGATGGACGGCGGCGATTCGGCATCCCTCGCCGCCGTCCCGGTACTCGGCGATCCACTGGGGGACGATCCGGCCGGGGGCGGAGTCGGTCCAGAACGACTCGCCGTTGACGCTGTCGTGCGCGACCCAGACGGAGTTGTGATGGCCGTGACTAGCGGTGGCGTGCGGGTGCCCCATCCGCGTCAGGCTCCGCCCCGACGGACCGAGGATCGGGTAGAGGTAGGGCCGCTTCTGGCCCGCCCCGAAATGGTAGCGCGTCAGCTCCGCGCCGTCGCGCAGCATCGAGGCCTGGTCGTGCGGGAGGGGGAGGACCTGCATCCGGGGGACGGGCTTCGCGTCGGGGAGCGGGACCTGCGCGGAAGGATCGGACATCGTGACACCCGTGAGGAGGCTGAAGGCCAGGAGCAGCGGGGCCGCCTTCGGGCTCATGGGCGGATCCGCTCCTCCCAGCCGTCGGCGTAGTCGCGGCCCCAGAGGTCCATTGCCTTCCGGTCTCCGAGAATGCGGCCGTCCTTCGGGCTGCAGTTGAGAGTCCGGCCCGTGCGGTAGGAGATGTTCCCCAGGTGGCACAGCAGGGTGCTCTTGTGCCCCTCCTCGATCTCGCTGGTCAGCGCCTCGCCGTTGCGGACGGCGTTGAGAAAATTAACAACGTGGATTTCATCGCCGCCGTCGCCGGGGGAGTTGCGGACCGCCTTGCCTTTGTCGTCGTAGACGGTGTAGCCGCCCCCGTGGATCGCGAGGCTGCCGTTCTCCCCGTGGAAGACGAGGTCATTGGACTGCCCTTCGGGCATCCGGTTGCAGCTCAGGCCCTCCCAGCGGATCATCTTGCCCCCATCGAAGGTGAAGGCGACGACGTTGGTGTCGGGGGTCTCCTGGTCGTCGTCGTAACGGTAGCGGCCCCCGACGGACGTGACCTGCGTGGGGTAGTCGACTCCCAGCCCCCAGCGGCATAAATCGAGGGAGTGGACGCCGTTGTTGCCCAGCTCGCCGTTGCCCCAGTGCCAGAACCAGTGCCAGTTGTAGTGGAGGATATTGTCACGGAAGGGCCGCCGGGGCGCGGGTCCCTGCCAGAGGTCGTAGTCGAGGCCGTCGGGGACGGGCGCGGGCTTCCCATGCCCGATGGAACCGCGGTCGTTGAGGTACCAGGCCTGCGCGTGGTACACCCGCCCGATCTCGCCGTTCCGCAGCCGGTCCACCGCCTCCTTGATGGCGGGCCAGCTCCGGCGCTGGTTGCCCATCTGGACGCGGCGGCGGTATTTGCGGGCGGCCTGTACCATCCACTCCCCTTCCCGCGCGTTGTGGCTGCACGGCTTTTCCACGTAGACATGCTTGCCCGCCTGGCAGCCGAGGATCGTCGCGGGGGCGTGCCAGTGATTGCTCGTGGCGATGACGAGCGCGTCCACGGAAGGATCGTCGAGGATGCGGCGGAAATCGGTCAGGGCTTTCGGGGAGCGGCCATCGGCGACTTTCGCGACCTCCGCCACCGCTTTGTCGGCGCGTTGGCGGTCCACGTCGCAGACGTACGCGACCTCGACGTTGGGCTGCTGCTCGCAAATCTTCGCCAGGCGGATGCCGCGCCCGCCCATGCCCATCACGCCGACGATCAATTTATTGTTGGAGTTCATGGCACGTAGAGGAGATGCCGGGACGGTGAGCGCCGCCCCCGCCGTAGCCGCGAGGCCCAGGAAGCGGCGGCGGTCGATGGAGTTAATCATGGGTTCACTTCTTGGATGCTTTCGGGAAGGCTAGAGGAGAAACGTCCTCCATTGATGAAGGCTCACTCTCTTCTTAGCGGTCAGTATCGGAATTCCCTTCCGTGAAAGGAAGCAGAGGGAAACAAGCGAACTAGGATGAGCGCTGGAGCCTGCCTTATGCCCCACGAATAAATTCGCGGGCAACGAAGGCGCAAAGTCGGCCTTCGCCGACTTCAGTCCCACCTTCTTCTATTGTAAGCCGGTCGTGAAGTCCCCGCAGGGGGACTTCGTGCTCTTGTTGCCCGCGACTTGAGTCGCCGGGCAAGCCAACCAATTCAGAAAATGGCCTATCGTCTATTGCTCCTCACCCTCTCGCTCATGATGATCTCCGGCGCTTCCTCGGCGCAACCCCCGGCATCCGGCGCGGCGCTCCACTTCGATTTCCGGCACGTGCTGGAGGACCGGAACCGTCCCGGTCGCGCGCTCCGGCTCCATCGCGTCGGGCGGAACGCGGACGGGTACATCGAATTCACCGACGCCCTTCAATACGCGGAATTGGACGGGGAGGCGTTGAAGGACTTCGCGCGGGGGCTGGACGGCATCCCGGCGATGACGGTCGGCGGGTGGTTCTACAGCCGCCGGATCGGGGAGGGGACCTTCTTCTCGCGCGGCCTGCCGACGGTCGGCCCGAACGGGGAGCGCATGTTTCCGCCGGACGACCGTAGCGTCCGCTTCTGCCTGGGCACCGACTCGCGCGGATTCTTCTTCGGGACGATCCACGGCAATGGGCGGATGCCGTTCCCCCACGTCACCCTGAACGAGGTCCCGATCCACACCTGGAACCAACTCGTCGTGGTGAAGGACGCGGAAGGGTACCAGAAGTTCTACCAGAACGGGGAGTTGATCCGCACCGACCGCGAGTCCGCCCACGCGCCCGCCCCCCGGCCCTTCCGCGAGACCGCCGATGGCGCAACGGAGCCGGTGCGGCTCGCCATGCCGGGAGGGGGACTCATCGGGGAGGCGTGGGTCTATCCCCGCGAGCTGACCCCGGAGGAGATCCGGGCCGACTTCCGGGCGAAGCGGGAGCGGTATCGCCCCGCGTTTCAGGGGAAGCCGGTCCTCCTGCGCGAGATGGACGCGCGCCCCGCCGCGTGGATCCGGATCGACCCGACGAAAGAAAGCTGGCCCGCCGAGCGGAAGCGCATCCTCGAAGGGGTGATGAAGGTGCTGGGGCCGTTCCCGAAGGAGAAGGTCCCCCTCGACCCGCAGGTGATCTCCGAGGAAGATGCCGGGGATTACCTCCGCCGCAAGGTCTCGATCCAGGTACAGCCGGGGGACCGGATGCCCGCCTACCTCCTGATCCCCAAGCGACGGAAAGGGCGCGTCCCGGCGGTGATCTGCTTCTACGGGACGACGAGCGGGGCCGGGAAGGAGACGACGGTGGGACTCTCCGGCGGTAAGCCGGGGACGCCCCCGGAGAAGAACCGCGACTTCGCGGTGGACATGGCGCGGGCGGGGTTCGTGGCGTTCGCGGCGGACTACCTCCGCGACGGCGAACGCCTCCCCCCGAGCGGCAAGCCCTACGACACCACCGACTTCTACGAGCGGTTCCCCGACGGGTCGATCCACGGCAAGGACGCGTGGGACACCATGCGCGCCGTGGACTACCTCCAGACGCTCCCGTTCGTGGACCCGGAGAAGATCGGGATGGTCGGGCACTCGTACGGGGGGCACAGCACGATCTTCACGGCGGCGCTGGAGCCGAGGATCAAGGTGGCGGTGGCGAACGGCCCCGTGTCGGACTTCCTGCACCACGGGCTGCACTGGGCCGTGCCGAAGGGCGGGAGCAACAGCCAGTCGCTCCCGGCGATGCGGCCCTACGTGCTCGACCCGACGCTTCCGATCCCGGTGACGTTCTACGAGTGGACGGCCTTGATCGCGCCGCGCCCCCTGTGGGTGGGCCAGGCGGTGGGGGAGCGCCGCCCGAACGAGGAGGAGAACCACGCGGCGGTGCGCCGGGTGTACGGGGCGCTGGGCCACCCCGACCGCGTGCGCTACGTCTGGTACGCCGGCGACCACGATTTCCCCCCGGAGGCGCGAAAAGCGGCGGTGGAGTGGTTCCGGCGAGGGTTCAAGGTGAAGCGGTGAACGGAAGCAGCAGAGACCGGAGCGTCGGCGCTTGCAGCGCATGACCGATTTATGTATATTCAATGTAGAAACAACAGGAGACGAATCATGCAGGCGCGCGTTCAAAAGTGGGGCAATAGTTTGGCCGTTCGCATCCCCAAATCCTTTCCCGCTGAATCGAAGCTGGATCAGAACTCCGTGGTCGAAATGTGGGTTGAAAACGGCAGGATTGTTCTTCTGCCCGTTGCGCAGCCCCAGCTCGCTTTAGCTCAACTGCTGGAAGGCGTCACACCGGACAACCTGCATCAGGAAATCGAGACGGGAGCTTCCTCAGGTCAGGAAGCGTGGTAGATCCATGACTTGCGTCCCCGAACGTGGAGATGCCGTCCGGATCGACTTCAACCCGCAAAAGGGACTCATCATCACGGCATTCCTGGTGAATACTTCCGGTAAAACTCACTTCCGCATCCAATATTTTTCCCGCTGTCCTCCCTGACGAAAGAGAAAGAGAAATCCGGCAAGTAGATAGATAGAATGGGTGATTCCAACGCGGGTTCAGGATAAGGAATATCACTATGGTTAAAAATCGATTTAAATCTGCTGAGATTGTCGGATTTAAAGTTCATCCTTATAGTGAGGAAGGGATCGCCGTCGGTGTTATTTTTTGCGATTATGGTGAAGCACTTTACGAAGTTGAAATATTCACGGATGATGGGTGTGCAGGAAGGGTAATGGAAGAAAGTCAATTAATAAAGCTAACGGAACCCGAACAGAGGACTTTGATCCAGAAGTTACCTGAAAGTAGACGTAAAGAACTCTTGGAAGCTATTCAAGTAATTGATTAGCGGCATGGCTTGGTTGAAGCCGGACTCTGGGTAAGTATGAGG
>JAHWJO010000159.1 GCA_019348365.1 Armatimonadota bacterium
GACGATACTATGGCGTTCGCGTCCAGCTCCGTCCGGTCATACGTCACCGACAGGTCGAACTGGCCGGACGGGATCGCTCCGCCGCTTCCGGGGAGGCCGCCTTCGGGGACCTTCGCCCACGGCACGTATCCCCATCCGGCGATCTGGAACATGCTCTGCCCCTCGCCGGTGACTTCGATCTTCACGGCGTTGTCGCCGGGCCGGGCGAGCCGCTTTGCGTCGAGCTGCCACAGCACGTCGAGGTTCTCCGGGGTGATCTCGTGGCTTCCCGCCACTTCTCCGTTCACGGTGACGGTGAGATGCCGGTTGCCGCCGGAGGTCGCCGCTTCCAAGCTGGAGATCAGCGCCTTGAGCGCCATCACCGTCGCCTGGGTGTTGCCCCAGGTCCCGTTCGGCGCTTTCTGCTTCACCAGCCACGAGAGCGCCTTCGAGGCGACGTCGCCGTACTTGCCGCTCCGCACCAGCGCATAGGCGATGTAGGCGGTCGCCTCCACGTTCGCCTTCGGGCCGCGCGTGTAGGCGAGAGTCGGGGCCGCGCTCTCCCAGTACACCAGGCCGTCGTCGGTCGTCTTCCGCAGGTCGAGGAGCTTCTGGAGGACCGCGTCGGCTTCGGCGGACTGCATGGCGACCAGCGCGTTCGCCGCGAGGCCGAGGAAGTAGACGTTATCCGTCCCCTTCCAGAGCCGCCGTACGGCATCCCCGCCGAGCGCCAGCGCCGGGCCGCGATACCCGCTCTCCGCCAGCGCCCACGCCACGTACGACGTGACGGGCAGCTCCGTGTTCGTCAGGTTGTTCCAGATGCCGTCATGGAGATATTCCTGGTCCGGCTTCCAGGTCCCGTCCGGCTGCTGTTTCGCTGCCAGCCATTCCGCCGTCCGGGTGATCAGCGCCGGGTCCACCGGGTACACCTTCGACATATCGGTGAACTCCAGCAGCCCGTACGCCGTGAGCACCTGGTTCGCCGGGGGACGGCCGAACCACTCGAACCCGCCGCCGGGGACCTCGAACGTCACGAGGCGCTGGTAGCCGAGGTTGATGTAGCCTTCGGCCTTCATCTGCACTTCGGGTGCGGCCTTGCCCGTCTTCTTCAGGTACGCCAGCGCGAGGACGTTCGGGTACGTCGTCGAGGTCGTCTGCTCGAAACACCCGAACGGCATCTGGAAGATCGCATCCATCCCCTCCACCAGCTGGCTGAAGAGGCCGGGGTACACCTTTACCAGCAGCCCGAACGCGCCGGGGATGCCTTCTTCCGGCAGCCGGATCGTCTGCTCCACCGTGCCGTTCAGGCGGCCCGAGACGGAGGACTCGGCTCGTGCCCCGTTCGGAACGATCTCCACCGAGCGACGGATCGCATCAGCCATGGACTGTCCCTGCGCCCGCACGAGGAAGGCATGCATCCCGATCCCCTTCGCCTTCACGCGGAACTTCGCGCCTTTCACCTCGTTCGGCTGGAGCGTCACCTGCTGCGTCGCGGAGTCGAGCAGCTCGAAGCCCTCGCCCGGCTCGGCGGTGAGGGTGACGGTCTGCGCCGTGGGCAGGTAGTTGTACACCGCCACCGGGACGCTGACCTCGTCGTCCTGCGTGAGTCGCACCGGGAAATCAATGTCCGCGAAGAACTCCTGGAACACCCGGAGCGGCGCGTCGGAGGAGCCCAGCCCTCCGGCCTGCGAGGAGGCGAGCGATGAGATCCGCCATGTGGTGATCGAATCGGCGATGGACACCTCGATCTCCGCATTGCCGCCCGCGTCGGTGATGATCGCCGGGTTCGAGTAGAGCGTTTCTGGGAAGAACTGCCGAATCCGCACGTCGGGAGCGCCTCCCGTAGTGCCTCCTGTCGTCGTTCCTCCACCGGTCGTCCCGCCCGTTGTCGTCCCACCGGCTTGAGGGGGGCCGACCGGGCCGGCCACCGGGCCGCCCCAGTCCTCCCGGCATTCCGGGCATCCCCACAGCGGTGGCGTCAGGGCGAGCTGCGATTCTTTCAGGCCCAGCGAGATCCGGATGGCTTCGATGGCGTCCGTCACGTTCACTTCGGTGTCCGCGTTCGCGTCGTAGTAAGGAAGATGTTTCGTATCCGGGGTATCGAGGCGCACGGCGGCGCGGAGGATGTGAACGGCATCCTTCACGTCCACCTTCCGGCTGCGGTCCGCGTCCCCCCGGAGGATGAGCGTCCGACCCATGGACTGGACCTCCGAATTGGGAAACCAGCTCGCGTAATACTCGTCGCCGGAAACCTCCCGGCCGTCCGCTCCGAGCGTCGCCATGGAGAAGCCCTGGCCGTACTGCTCCCCGAACGGCTCGAACTTGTAGGTCCTCCCCCAACGGTCCTGGGGAAAACTGGGAAGCAATCCATTCTTGACGAGCAGCGCGATCCCCTCCGACCGTGTCGGATATCGCTTGAAAGCCGCATGATAGGCGAGCAGCGCCTCCTGAACCTTCTGCGCGTCCTGGAGGAGGAACAGCGTGTTCTCGTCGTGGATCAGCTGGAGCTTGGCGGTGAACGAGTTGACGAAGAGGGTCTCCTGCGCGAGCGGGGGCACTTGGGCGAACAGCGCGAGCGCCGCCTTCTGCCGCATCGTGTCCGATGCCTCCGGGCCGGGGGCCGGGGCGATCAGGTCGTCCGCGTGAACGCCGTGGATCTCGTAGCGGGGTTCGAGGATCGCCTTCTCCAGCAGGAAATAGACCTTTTCCATTCCCGGCTGCATCTCCTGAAGCGCGAAGACGCTCTCGTCCACGATGTTCACGCCGAGCGCCGCCGCCACGCCCGCGCCATTCCGGTCCGTCACCTTGAACGCGAGCTTCGCCGTCGAGCCGGGGAGATACGTCCCGCCGCTGCCGCCCACCGCGATCTTCAGGTCGTTCGCGGGCTCCACGAACAGGAGTCGGGTGTCCCGCACCGCCTGTCCGGTCGCGGTCAGACGGTAGGCGTGGACCTCCAGCGTCCCGGCGGTCGCGTTATCGAAGGCGAGGTCGAGGGTCGCCCGTCCGTCCGCCAGCTCGGCGGAGTCGGTGAGGACGGTCTGCCCGTTGCGGATCACGTCGAAGTAGACCGTCCCCGTTTTCGAGGGGCTGAGCGCGGTCAGCCGGGCCGTCTCCCCGACTTTGTAAAGGGCTCTCTCGGCGTGGAGCAGGAGGGATTCCCCCCAGGACTGCATGGTGAAATGGCCGCTCCATGACCCCGTGTTCCCGCTCGAATCCCGCGCCTGGAGGGTAAACTTCGGGTGGGTTGCCACCGTCGGGATCACCTGAATCGCGCCGAGGCCGGATGCGTCGGTGCTCGCGGTGATCGGACTTCCGCCTTCGGGGGTGACCGTCACCTGCGCCGCGACGGGCGTGCCGTTCGGGGTGTTCGTCACCAGGTAGATCGTATTCACCACGCCAGAGACCAGATCCCCGCTCTCCGGAATGGCCGTGACGCGAAGGTTCTGCGCCGTCACCGGGACCGTCGTCACGATCTTCTCGGCGTGATCTGCGGTGTCGGTGACGGTCGTCTCGATCTTGACGAAGGCGTTTCCCTGTTCGAGGGGCGTCCCCGCGAAGAAGTCGGGGAGCTTCTGGGAGAACTGGAAGAAGCCGGAAGCGTTCAGCGTCCCTTCCACGGTCGCGAAGTCGTTGAATCCCACGTCGAACCGGGAGAGGACGACCTTGACCCGTCCGTTCACCGGCTTCCCGAAGAAGTAATCCGCCTGGATATTCCCGGTGAGGACCTGCCCCGGCGCGTAGAATCTCCGGTCCGTCGCCGACGCGACCTTGAATTTGGGAAGGACGTACCGGTCCACCTTCACGGTGCGCTCGACGGACCCGGCGGGGGTCTCAGCGCGGAGCCGGTACGTCCCCAGGTTCACCTCGTCGGCGAGCTGGAAATCCGCCGACGCCACCCCGAAACTCGAGGTCGTGCCGGTCCGCTTGAAGACTTTGTTCCCCTTGCCGTCGGAGACTTCGAGGGTGATCGGAGTCCCGGCGAGGGGGGAGAGGGAAGGCTGCTGGAGGGCGAGGGCGCGCAGGTGGATCACCTGGCCCGGCTGGTAGAGGGGCTTGTCGGAGGTGAGGAGGATCTGGGCCGCCGAGCGGAGGGTGAGGGGCTGGTGAACGACATCCTTCTCCCCCAGGGCCTCTACGATGACCTGGACCCCGTAGCTCCCCGGCGGGACGTTCGGCACGGCGAACGACGCATCGAGGCTCCCGTCCGCCCCGGTCTGGCCGGAGTAGAGGCGTCCCGCCGCGCCCAGCGTCCCCCTCGGCTTGCCGTTCGCATCGAGGGACGGGGTGAGGTCGATTTCCACTTTCGCCCCGGCGAGCGGCTGGCCGTTGTCGTGATCTTTCGCAATGACTCTCAGGGCTGCCGTGCTTTTGGCGAGCCAGGCGTTCTGGCCGCGCACCTGGGTCTCCAAACGGAGCGTCTGCGCCGACGCAAGGGGGAGTAAAGCGATCAGGGACAGGATGAACAGTACGGGATACAGGGCATGCAATGGGCGGGATGCGGGCATCGTTCCACCTCCTCTACTCCTCCTTACGAGCGGGCCGGGAAAACCTAACAAGCTTTTTCTCTCCTTTAAAGGATACACGTAAAGGATACACGACCCGCCGGAATCCTTCACCCTCGATTGCGCTCCGACCGATGGAAGAGTAGGATGTAAAGGGGCCGTGCACGACGCCCTCATCTTTTGTCGCTTACACAGAGAGATCCCGCAGGAGTGTCCCATGCCCCACCGATCCGACGACACCTCACCTCCTTCTCCGCATCCGGAAGCCGCCCGTGCTAAAAACACCGGACCAGATCTGTTCACCCTGGGAGCGGCGGGAGCGTTTCTCGGCGCGATGGTGGTTGTGGGGCTGCCCCTCTGGAGAAAAGCGCAGAACGGTTCTCCCGCATCGCAAAGCGGTCCCGTGCCGGTCTTTGATCCTTCTCCCCTGGATCTCCTCGATACGCCGTCGGTACATGGGGAAGACGAGCCCCACGCCGATCCGGAAGTCCGGTCCCCGGATGAAACCCCTTCCTCTCCCGGTGCAAAGCTTGTCGAATCCCTCTGCGCTGAAACACCTTCGCAACTCTCCGCTGAGAACGCGTTTCCCTTTGAGTCAGAAACGGCTCCTGCCTCAGATCAGGATCACCCCGCTTCCTACCCGGAGCCGGATTCTGATACCGTCTCGATAGACGAATCGGCCCGTATCCCTTTGGAAGAGTTGGCGGCGTCGGCGCTTCGGTTTCAGCCGGGAGAGATCGTTCGGAAGAGCAAGTCGCTCCGGGGCCGGGTGCTCGATCCTCACCTGGGGGTCGTCCTCGATGTCTACTCCGGTTACGAGCCGGTCACGTACAAGATCCAGTTCTTCGACGCGGACGGGGGTCGGCGCGACATCTACTGGGAAGAGGACCTCGTGAAACTCAATCCACGGGAGAAGCTCCTCTATCTCCAACGCTATCCCGAAGCGGTGCAGCAAAAGATACAAAAAAGCAGCCTCCGCTCCGCAGGCCGTAATATATAACCTGATGTGCAAGTTTTCAGGAGGTTCCGGCGGTTGAACCCGCGCCTGGAAGGGCACGAAGTCCCCCTGCGGGGACTTCACTCCCGCCTGAGTCTCCGGCTTCGGGCCGATGTGGAACCCGCGAAGGCGGGTTTCGTGCTTTCCCAGGCGCGGGTTCAACCGCCGGAACCTCCTGAAAACTTGCACATCAGGTCAGTTAATCTCGCCGGGGTCGGCTCGTTGCGGCCCGGATTATCCCCGATCTGGAAGCACGGGATCTCGTCCCACGCCCGGTCGGAGTTCGAGATGAGGTTCCCCTCGGTGATTTGCTGATGATAAATAACCCGATGTGCAAGTTTTACCAGTAGTCCAAGAGGAGTAAGTTAGCAAGGGAAAGATAGGAAAGTATCCAAGTCCATCGTCTCGAAGGAGAGCGTGACGAGCGATCTTCCTTGGGAGGGGAGTATGGACTTGGATACTTTCATTATAACCGTCTTCGACCGGCTGGAGGATACGATCCCTCTGGCCTTGGCGGGACAACCCCTGCGCAAGCGGGGGCCTGCCCCCACGCTCACCGACAGCGAGGTGCTGACGATAGAGACCGTGGGAGCCTTCCTGGGTCTGGAGGAGGAGACGGAGATCTACGCCTACTTCCGCCGCCACTACACTCACTTCTTCCCCGGCATCCAGAAGATCGACCGATCCACTTTTGTGCGTCAGATCGCCCACCTCTGGAAACTCAAAGAGGCCGTCTGGCAGTATTTGCTGGACCGTGCGACCCCGCTGCCCGCCTATGTCATCGCCGATAGCCTGCCGGTCCCGGTCTGCCGGTTCGCTCGCGCCCCCCGGTGCGTACGGTTCCGGGGGCAAGCCGACTACGGGCACGACTGGGTGGACCGGAACACCTTCTACGGCTTTCGGCTGCACGCCCTGATCGACCCGGAAGGCTTCATCCGGTGCATGTATCTGACCCCGGCGGACACCGACGAGAAGGACGCCTTGGAGGACATGACCGAAGGCAAGTGCGGGCGGGTGCTGGGGGACCGGAACTACTGGGCCCCGAAACGGACGGCGGGCTGGGTCGAGAAGGGGGTGAAGGTGATCGCGCCCTTCAAGCACAAGAGCCGAGACCCCCACCCGCGCTGGAGCGCCTTCCTGAGCGGGTTGCGGTATCGGATCGAGACGGTCTACAGTCAGTTCACCCAGCGGTTCAAGGTGAAGGAGGTCAAGGCGAGGGACACCTGGCACCTGGCGAGCCGCCTGCTCCGGTGTGTCCTCAGCCATACCCTCTCCCTCCTAATCTATCGGGAGAACGGTGGGAAAGACCTACAACTCGCTATCCTCCTTTCCTGCTAAAACTTGCACATCGGGTAAACTATAAGTGAACCATGGAAAGGAGAAGGAGAGAATGCAGTGGAGGGTTGAACTCTTCGGAGGTTTACGGGCCAGATGTCAAATTGGGGGTCAAGAGAGAACCCTCACCTGGTTCCGCTCAAAAAATACCGCCCTCCTGCTCGCCTATCTTGTCTATCACTTCCGTGAGTCTCATCCTCGGGAAAAGCTCATCACCCTCTTTTGGCCCGAGGCGGAAGATGCTTCCGGCAGACATAACCTGAGTGTGGCCTTGTCGGCCCTGCGTCGTCAGTTGGAGTTCCCCGGAATCCCGGCCAGGTCCGTGCTCCAGACGGACCGCTACATGGTCCGCTTGTGCCCCGACAGGGTCTCCACCGACGTGATGGAATTCGAGACCTCTCTCCGTCTTGCGGAATCTTCCGTGGTCGATGAAGAGAAGATCCGCTTGCTTTCTCAAGCGGTAGAACTCTATCAGGGTGAGCTTTTATCCGGCTTCTGCCATGAATGGTTACTTCCCGAAAGGGAATGCCTCAACGAGAAGTATCTCAGTGCGCTCGAACGGCTCATTGAGCACCTGGCAGCAACCGGGGAGCATGAAGAGGCTTTAGGGTATGCTCGCCGGACGGTCGATGCCGATCCCCTCCGGGAGAGCGCTCATGGAGATCTCATGCGGCTTCTGGCGGCTGTTGGACAGGTCGAGGAAGCTCGACGGCAGTATCGGCGAATCAAACGTCTCTGGAAGAGGGAGCTGGGCCACTTGCCTTCCGCTTCCTTGCGCCGCTTAGGACGGGAGATCAATCGTCTTTCCGCCGACCCCTCGAGGATTTCATTGCCTCTCCCCGTTCCTCCTCAGAGAGATCGAGGGGGAGTGGCGCCTGCAGCCGGCCCTCCGCTCCCTCTGCCCCCCTCGGAGCCGACACCGGAAATGACCCTGCCCTCTTTTATAAACCGCTTCATCGGGAGGAAAAGGGAACTCGGCCGGCTCACCCAACGATTGACCTCGGAAGCCACCCGCCTGGTGACGCTGACCGGCCCGGGGGGCAGCGGAAAGACCCGCCTTGCTGTACAGGCTGCCCGAGAGCTGATGGCTTCCTATCCCGGCGGGGTCTGGTTCGTACCGCTTGCGGAGGTAACGAACCCCGATTTCATCCCAAACGCCATCCTGAACACCCTGGAGATATCAGAGGATCCCCAACGGGTGATCCTCGATCAAGTGGCGGAGCGGCTTTCGCAGGCACGTTCGTTGCTGATCCTGGACAATTTCGAGCATCTGGTGGAAGGCGGAGCCCCACTCGTGGGGGAGCTGCTCCGGCGCATCCCCTCCACCACCTGCTTGATCACCTCGCGTCGGCGTCTTGGGCTCACGGGAGAACAGAAGTTTCCGGTCCCACCGTTGACAACTCCACACCAGAGGGGAGGCAGAGGGACATCTTCTGAAGAGGTGATGGGGTATGAGAGCGTTCAGCTCTTCGTGGACCGGGCGCAACTGGTACATCCGGACTTTGCGGTGATGGCGGAAAACGCAGAGGCCGTTGCCGAACTGTGTCATCGATTGGAGGGGATTCCCCTGGCCATCGAGCTGGCGGCGGCGCGGGCACAGATTTTGTCCCCGTCTCAAATGCTTAAAAAACTCCAATCGGCCCTGGATCTTTTAGTGAGCCACAATCGGGATGTGCTTCCCCGACACCGATCTATCCGGGCGGTGATGGATTGGAGTTACGCTCTGCTCCCCCACGAGATCCGGCGCTTCTTCGCAATCCAATCGGTCTTCCAGGGGACCTGGAGTTTGGAAGCCGCTGAAGCGGTGAGCCAAGAGCCGTTCACGCTGGATTATCTGGCTTTCCTTCAAGAAGCCTCCCTCCTGGTAGGCCAGGAGGAGAAGGGAGAGGTCCGCTTTCGCATGCTGGAAATGCTGCGGGAGTATGCGGGCGAGCATCTCTCTCTGCAAGACCGCGCCGGGGCGGAGCGTCGCCATGCGGAGTATTACCTCCACCTGTCGGAAGAGGCGGAAGGCCACCTCCACGGACCCCAGCGCCTCCGGTGGATCGAACGACTGGAGGCGGAGGCGGATAACCTTCGGTCGGCGCTGTCCTGGAGCAAAAGGGAAGACCTTGAGGCCGGATTGCGCCTGGC
>JAHWJO010000629.1 GCA_019348365.1 Armatimonadota bacterium
GCCGGAAGACGGCAGCCTCGACGACGCGCTGGAGATCCAGACGATCTACTAGGCTTACAGCCGAACGGCGAACCCGAAGCTCCTGCCCACGCAATGGTGATCAGCGTCGCCGCAATCCTACCCTACTGACCTGCTCTTGTTGAAATTGCTATACTCCTCAGTAGCACCTTCATTCGACACAAGGAGGAGGAACATGCGGATCAGCAACGAATTGAACGCGGCCTTCAACGAACAGATCGGCCGCGAACTGGAGTCCTCCCATCTCTACATGAGCATTGCGGCGTTCGTGGACGGCCTGGCGCTGAAGAAATTCGCGGAGCTGCTCTTCAAGCAGAGTCTGGAAGAACGCGATCACGCGATGCTCTTCCTCAACTACCTGCTGGAAGTGGACGGCAACGTCGCGATCCCCTCGGTGGCCGCCCCCCGGTCCGATTACAAGACCGTGGAAGAGGCGATGCGGCACGCCCTGGATTCGGAACTGGACCTGACCCGGCGCATCGAGGAGCTGATGACCCAGGCCCGCCAGCAGAACGACTACTCCGCCCAGCAGTTCCTGACCGGCATGATCGCCGAGCAGCGCGAGGAAGTGTCCACGGCGGAAAACATGCTCAAGGTCGTGCGGCAGGCCGGGGAGCGGAGCCTCATGATGATCGAGGCGTACCTCGTCCACCTCGATCTTTAGCGCGATCGGTCGACGGAGCCGGGCATGAGAGGGTGGGGAGCGGGGATCGTTTTGGGAACACTGGTCGTCCTTCCCCTCGCCGCCCTCCGCTCGATGGGCGCGCCTTGGAGCGCGTTCGGGTGGGGCATCCTGAGCTGGATGATTGGCGTCTTCGTCAAATTTCTGCTGATGATCCCCCTCGACACCGTCGGAACCCGACTCCTCTCCCCCGGCGCGAACGCCGCCCTCTCCGGAATCCTCTCGGCGGTGACGGAGCTGGGAGCGGCGGCGTGGCTCCTGCGGCGGATTCCCCTGACCCTCCCGAACGTGCTCGCGTTCGGGGTGGGCATCGGCGCGTTCGAGGTCTTCTTCACCCTTCTCATGGGATGGGTGGAAGGACTGGAGAATCCCGCCCTTCCCCGCCCCGGCCTTTCGTTCGTGGACGGCTTCTTCCTCGCCGAGCGCACCCTCGCCCTCATCGGCCACACGGCTTCGCGGGTGTTGATCGCCGTCGCGCTGGCCCACTCCTCCCTGCCGGCTGCCTTCCTCGCTATCCTCCTGTTCAGCCTGATCGACGGGACGGCGGGCTACGGCATCCTGCGGCAGTGGGACTGGGAAGACCCCGGCCTCATGACTCGATTCCTCCTGTTCGTCGCCGCCGTCGTTCTGGTGGAAGCGGCGGCGGCGTGGGGCTATGGGCGCACCCTCCCGGGCCGGTGAATGATTAAAAAGAGATGCGGCAGGTCGTCAGAATCCATCGGATCAAGAGGCATTAGCGGCGCCTCTTCCCTATTCTACAATGGAGGTGAGGGGGAACCCCCTTATCCTGTTGCTGCCCGCCGTGCGGCTGGATCGTTATACATTTGAATCTGTGGCCGATGGAACGATGCGAGGAAGAACCTATGCCTATGCACGTCATTTCTCCAACGAAGATCGAAGCGGCGGGGAACAAGCCGAAGCTCATCGAAGAATTCTTCGGGCGCGTGAATTCCGGCACCTCGGACCTGAGCATCGCCCGGATGACGAGCCCCCGCGGCTGGGTGGAGCCGGGACAGACCCCCGAGTTCGACGAGTACACCCTGGTACTCCGGGGCGAGCTGCACGTCGCCACGCGCGAGGGCACGACGGTGGTCCATGCGGGACAGGCGATCCTCACGCTCAAAGGCGAGTGGGTGCAATACAGCACTCCCGGCCCGGAGGGAGCCGAATACATCGCCGTGTGCCACCCCGCCTTCTCCCCGGAAACCGTCCACCGGGATGAGTGAAAGCCTCGTGCAACGATGACGACTGAGACGATTCACCTCGATTCCATGCCTCCGGAAGCGTTCTGGAAGCTGACGGACTGGTGTCATCGTCAGGGCGCAGACGAATTCTTCATCAACTGTATTGGCATCGAACCGGAGCTGAACCGCTTCGCAGAGGCGTTTGAAACGACTTTCGCTCCGTTCCGTCGGGAGCCCGCCCCGCGCGAACTCGTCGCCCTCTACGGGGGAGAAGAGTGGGTGCAGGTCGTCCCTCTGTGGACGCTGAACCCGGAATCCCTCCAACTCCTCCGGGCCGTTTTTCCCGAAGGCCCCTTTACGTACGAAGGGGACGCCTGGTTTGAAGACCTCATCCTTTACCGCCGTACGGCCTTGATGTTGGGGGTGATCACCCATGAACAGGAAGGGTTTCTCATCGTCACGCCGGAGGAACAGGGGATCCTGCGGCGCAGGGAGACATGGTTTTGCGCCGGGCAGAATTCGCTATACTGATACAGGCGTAAAACGGGGACGGCGTCGTTCGAGCGAGAGAAATGCTCCCCATGCGGGTAAGTAGGTCCAAATCATGACTTCGGGAGGTCTGCACGTGAGCGAGGGAGAAGGCGCGACCAGGGTTGCCGTGGGCTTGGAAGGAATCGTTGCC
>JAHWJO010000630.1 GCA_019348365.1 Armatimonadota bacterium
AGGGCTCCCCGTCGAGCACGGGCCTCACATGATCCTGGCGGACGAGCCGGAGCGTTTTGCCGGGGAAGTGGCCGCCCTGCTGCACGATCCCGAGCGGCAGCGCATATTGGGACAGAACGCGCGCGACCTCGTCGAGCGGAACCACTCCTGGGAACAGGTGGGCCGCGTCTTCAGCGACATCTGCATCCGCGCGGCGGAGAAGAGTCGGAGCCGGAAGGAGCACTCGTCTTGAAACTCGCCATTTGCGGCATGGGATACGTCGGGTCGGTCACGGCGGCCTGCCTGGCGAAAGCCGGACACCACGTCATCGGGGTGGACGTAAGCCCCGAAAAAGTCTGCATGATCCAGGACGGGGTCTCCCCCGTCATCGAGGAGGGGCTGCCCTCCCTCTATGAAGAGGGCGCGCGGACCGGTCGGCTCACGGCCACCCTTGACCTCGAAGCGGCGGTGGAACGGTCCGACGCGACGATGGTCGCGGTGGGCACGCCGAGCCAGCCGAACGGCAGCCTGGACACCACGGCGCTGGAGCGCGTCTGCGAGCAGCTGGGCCGCGCCCTCCGGGGCCGCACCCGCCCCCATACCCTCATCGTCCGCAGCACCGTCCTCCCCGGCACCACGCGGAGCCTCCTCATCCCGATCCTGGAGGAAGCGGCGGGCAAGCCGTGCGGCGAGGAGATGGGGGTGTGCTACAATCCCGAGTTCATGCGCGAAGGCACCTCGGTCAAGGATTTCTACACCCCGCCGTTCACCGTCATCGGCTCCACGGACGACCGGCATGCGGCGGTCGCAAGGGCGCTCTACGAGGGGATCGACGCCCCCCTGGAATGCACGAGCATCGAGATCGCGGAGATGCTGAAATACTCCTGCAACGCCTTCCACGCCCTGAAGATCGCCTTCGCCAATGAGATCGGGGACTTCGCCGCCGAGCACGGCGTGGATGGCCGTGAGGTCATGCGGCTGCTCTGCCTCGACCGGAAGCTGAACATCTCCCCGGCCTACCTCCGCCCCGGCTTTGCCTTCGGGGGCTCCTGCCTGCCCAAAGACCTCCGCGCCATGCTGTACCGCGCCCGGCAGCAGGACCTGGAGCTCCCCCTCCTCAGCTCGATCCTGCCCAGCAACAACGCGCAGCTCCAGCGCGGCCTGAACATGATCATGGAGGACGGGCGCTCCCGAATTGCCCTCCTGGGCCTGACCTTCAAAAGCGGGACCGACGACCTGCGCGAGAGCCCCTACGTGGAGCTGGCCGAAACGCTGCTCGGCAAGGGGTACGACGTGCGGATCCACGACGAGAACGTCGCCACGGCACGGCTGGTCGGCGCGAACGCAGCCTACATCAACCGGCGCATCCCGCATCTCACCCGGCTGCTCACGTCGGTGGAGGAGGCGGTGGAGCATGCCGAAATCGTGGTCGTCTGCACCGGACAGCCGGAGTACGTCGATGCGATTTCCCGGTGCCGCCCCGACCAGAAGGTGATCGACCTCCTCGGCCTCCCGAAGAGGGAAACGGAGCCGGTCTGTCCGGTCAAAGGCATCGCCTGGTAAGGATCGGATGGATTGGAAACGATGGAAGCCCCCCGGACGGGAAAGTTCCGGGGGGCTTTTTCGGTTCGATGAAGAACGGTGAGGAGTGGGTGAGGGATTCACGCCTGTAGATCCAGGTTCTCGGAGGATATTTCCCCATCAAACGGGAAGCTTCTTAAGAGGAACATATGTATACGGTGTCATCATCACCTCCCGTATCTGCCTGAAATTCCTGTGAACTGATGTTGGATTTTGAAGCTGTCGATCAAATTCTCACTCCATGGGCCATGCGTCATGGCTTATTGATCGGCACAGAGTTTAAGGATACGGAAGTCCGAACAGCAAACGTCGTTGATGATTCCGGTGGGGAGTACGTCATCTGGCTGGCCGATGCCGCAGATCCTATGGGTGGCATTGAAGTCTGTGTTTGGGATAAGGTTGATCCAGCGGTTACTTTTCATGCCCAAATGGATAATTTGGATGAAGTTCTTGAAGAAGCTTATCTGTTTGTAGAAAGCCAGATCAGGCAATCGGGCCATACGAGGACCCCTGTAACGTGATGGTGAAAGCCGTAGGCTCATATGTCATATGGAGGTCGAAATGTCCCTGCGCGTGATGGTCGTCGGGCTGGGGTTCGGGTATGTCTTCGCGCAGATACTCCGCGATCACCCGGACTGCGATCTCGTCGGGGTGGCGGATCTGAACGAGGAGACCGCTGCCCGCATCGCCAGGGAATTCGGCCTCTCCCGCGCGGCCTGCTCCCTCGACGACGTTCTCGCCATGCCGGATGTGGACGCGGTCGCGCTCTTCACCCACGCGCCCCGCCATGCCGAGCATTCCATCGCCGCCCTCCGCGCGGGCAAGCACGTCCTCTGCGCCGTCCCCGCCGCGATCTCCCTTGACCAGTGCGAGGAGTTGATCCGGACGGTGGAAGAGACCGGCCTCGTTTACGCCAACGCGGAGACGAGCTACTGGCGGCCCCAGACGGCCCAGTGCCGCCGCTGGCATAACGAAGGGGCGTTCGGGCGGATCGTCTACATG
>JAHWJO010000631.1 GCA_019348365.1 Armatimonadota bacterium
AATTCTGATAAGATTGACCTGCCCATCACGCCCCCGTAGCTCAGCGGATAGAGCACTGGCCTCCGGAGCCAGGAGCACAGGTTCGATTCCTGTCGGGGGTATTTTTTATGTACCCCTTCTATTCCTCCCTTCATCCGGCTGGTAATGCGGGATTCCATCGCCTATCACGTCGTTCCCTCCGATTCCCTCCCCGTTTCTATCGCCATGAGCGCGCGCTCGACCCGCTCATCGTCCTCCCCGCTGTGAAGGTAATCCGTGTAATTCCCCGGATATTGCGTCACTTCTCCCCCTTCGATGATCACCAGCCGTTCCGCCAGGCGGTCCAGGAGCAGGCGGTCGTGGGAGACCAGCAGCAGCGTGCCGGGATACTCCTCCAGCGCCTCCTCCATTCGCTCCCGCGTGTCGATATCGAGGTGGTGGGTCGGCTCGTCGAGGACCATCAGGTTGCACCCCGAAGCCAGCAGCCTCACCAAAGCCAGCCGGACCCGCTCTCCCGAGCTGAGCGCGCCGACCTTCTTGAACACCTCGTCCCGACGGAAGAGGAAACATGCGAGCAGGGTCCTCACTTCCGTCTCGCTCGCGTTCCGCTCGGCCAGCGCTTCCTCCAGCAGCGTATGCTCCGGATTCAGGTTCTCCTGGTGCTGCGCCAAGTACCCGACCTTCACCCCCGGCCCGAGGTGCGATTCTCCCTCGTCCGGCGGCTCCTCCCCCAGTAAGATTCGGAGCAGGGTCGTTTTCCCCGCACCGTTCGGGCCGATGATCGCCACCCGCTCGCCGTAAGCGATGCTCAGGTCGACTCTTCGGAAGAGGACGCGGTCACCGTAGCATTTGGACAGGCTCTCGGCGCGGGCCGCCCACTGCCCGTGACGGGTTTCGGGCTGGAACCGGGCGTTCAGCGTATCGGGCTCCCACGGCTTCTGCACCCGCTCGATGCGGTCCAGGCGCCGTTCCGCCGCCTTCGCCTGCTTCGCCATCTTCGACGCCACTCGCCCGTAATGGTCGCGGCCCCGTTTCGGCCCCTGGCCGATGGCGCGGGCGCGGCTGGATGCCCGCTTGATGTACGCCTTCAGCGATGCGATCTCCTCCTGCTGGCGTCGGTACTCGACCTCCTGCCTCCGGCGCTCCTCCTCCTTCTGTTGAGCGTAGAAGGAGTAATTGCCGCCGAACTCGCGCAATTTTCTGCCGTCCAGCTCCAGGATGCGATTCACCGTATGATCCAGGAAGCGCCGGTCGTGCGAGATGACGAGCAGCGCCCCCCGGAAGCGTCCCAGGTATTTTTCCAGCCACTCCAACGCGCCCAGGTCGAGGTGATTGGTGGGCTCGTCCAGCAGGAGGAGGTCCGGCTGCATGAGCAACAGCCGCGCGAGCATCAGCCGCGTCTGCTCGCCGCCGGAGAGGGTGCGTACGGGCTGATCCCACCGTTCCCTGGGGAAGTTCAGCCCGGCCAGCAGCTCTTCCGCTTCCCATGGGGGAGGTTCATCCGGCAAATCGGCGCACAGGGCGCTCATCAGGGAGAGCGACACCGGGAAGCCGGCCTCCTGCGGGAGATACCCGACGAGGGGATTCCCCGGTAAGTGGACGTGCCCGCCGTCCGGCGTTTCCCGTCCCGCCATGATCTTGAGCAGGGTACTCTTGCCGCACCCGTTCGCGCCGATCAGCCCCACCCGGTCGCCCGGTGCGATCTCACACGAAGCATCGATGAGGACATCGAACAGGCCGTAAGACTTCCGTAAATTTATCGCTTTGAGGAGACTCATGGAGCACTCCCTTTCGTAGACACATGCCAGGCGCATGCATACGAGATAAAGGGGAACGCCCCGAACGGGCTCATGGCGGCAGCGCCACGGATAAACATCAGAAGGAAAAACAGGGGGAGGTAAGCCGGCGGGGCCTTCCCAGGAGACGAACGATCCCGGAGCCGGATATCAGGGTATCACGGCTCAGGACCGGGGAAAGGCTGGACTGTGGGCTAGCTTACCAACATGGGCGGGGATGACGGCGGCTCTACGGGCGTGGCCGATAACACGCAGCGCCGGTCGGGGTTCGGCGGGAGAAATAACGCCTCCGGCAAGGCTCTTGAAACTTTCTTCAGGGGCCGGAGTCTATTGAAGTATAGACGCCCCTCCCGATGAGATCAAGGCGGATCGGAAATGACTTGGACCGGGACTCGTTTGAGACCGTTCGGTCCACTTTTTTCTAATGGAAAAAAGTCTCACAATTCCGCCCCTGTATCGTTTGAACGCAGCGGAAATCGGGAATGAACATCACGACAAATGGATGAGTGACCGAGGCGCTGCCGGAGAGTTCCGGCAGACAACTTGAAGGGTGATCTTCCTTCCTCTCTCGCCCTTTAAGTTGGGATGCAAAAAGCCCCAAGGCAGCATTGGGGCTTTTTGTTTGACTCCTGTTGACACGCTGACCATGTGACCGGCAGTAAAAAGCCGCGAACCTTTGGGGTTCGCGGCTCTCCTTCCTCTCTCTCGCTCGGGGAAAAGTCATGGAGATCAAATCGGACTGGAGCTTGCCCGCTGTACTCGACATGGCCTCAGATCGGAAGAGC
>JAHWJO010000632.1 GCA_019348365.1 Armatimonadota bacterium
GTCGTCGAGGATGTAATCGACGAAGGAGGGGGCGCGACGGACGAACGCGCCGGAGGGACGCCGGAAAGGGGGCTGGATCGGCTCGGCCTGGGCCTTCTTCTTCTGCTCCTCCGTGATGTAGCCTTCCTGCGCCATCAGCGCCAGCACGGTGTTGCGCCGGTTCCGGGCGAATTTCAGGTTCTTATAGGGGCTGTAGCCCGTCGGGCGCTGCGGGAGGCCCGCCAGCAGCGCGCTCTCCGCCAGGTCCAGCTCCCAGACTTTCTTGCCGAAGTAGGTGCGTGCCGCCGCCTGCACCCCGTACGCGCCGGACCCGTAGAAGACCTGGTTCAGGTACTTCTCCAGGATCTCGTCCTTCGAGTACTTGCGCTCGATCTGGATCGCGAGGAGCGCTTCCTGAATCTTCCGCCCGATGGATTTCCGCTGGGACAGGTAAACGTTCCGGATGAGCTGCTGGGTGATGGTGCTGCCGCCCTGAGCCCGGGATTGGGAGCGGATGTCCTCCACCAGCGCCCGCCCGATGCCCCGGAAATCGACGCCGTTGTGCTCGTAGAAGCGCTTGTCCTCGGTGGCGATAGTGGCGTTGCGAAGGTTTTTGGGAATCTTATCCAGGGGCACGTACTCGCGGTTCTCGTCCATGAAGATGGTCGCGAGCACATGGCCGTCCGCCGAGAGGATCTTCGTGCTCTCCGGGGCGGCCATGTCCCCGATAGTCCCCGCGCCCTGGGGGAGAATCGTGGAGAGGTTCCAGATCGTGACGGCGGTAAAGACCAGCCCCACGGCGAAGACCGAGAGGATGACGAGCTGGATCGCGGAGAGGAACTGCCGGATCCGGCTGGGCCGTCGACGTTTACGCGTACGGGTTGAAGCGGCAACAGACATGATGGTCAATTCTATGAGGGAGTTAATTAAGTGTCAAGCAGTCACGAGCCGCAACGAGACGTTTCTGCTGTTCGTCAGCACACCGGGAGGACCAGGTGTGTCGAACGGAGGCGCGGAATCGGGCGGCTCTTCAGTAGATTTAGAGGAATGATATTAGGGCATTGAGGTTTGCGTATCGGCAGTTTGAGTATCGGTGGCTTGGCTGAGAATCTGCCGGATGCGGTCGAGATTCTGCTGCTGCTGTTGCAGCCACGGCGTTCGTTCCGCCATCACGTACCGGGCATACAGGGCGCGCAAGGCGCTGAGAGCGGCCTCCTGCGCCTTCAATCCCGTCGAAAGCTCCGGCAATCGGAGAAGATAGCGGTTCCTCACGCTCATGGCGGAGTTCACCATTCGCTCCCCCATCTCCATGACGTGGAAGTAAAGGTCTTCCGCTTCGGCGGGATACCCGTTCTCTTCCCAGCGCCTGCCCAGCGCGACCAGACGCTGCGCCAGGGTAGAGAGGCGGTCATAGAGATTCAACGTTTCCGGCGTCAAACTGTCACCCAGGGCGCGTTGCAGCGCGGGCGCGAGGAGCGGCGGGTAGGCCGGGCGATAAGGCGCGGGGTCGAAGGAAGGCGAACTTTGCGCCCGCCGCACGGCATCCAGCGCCGCCTGTTCCCCACCGACGGCGGCCTCTTCTCCTCCCCTTTCCGGTTCCAGAGAGTGCGAGGCCCGAAGGAAAGGATAGAGCGCGTTCGAGGGGTCGTTCCGCTCGGCCAGCTGCAACTCCGACAACGCTTTCTTCGCATCCCCATGGGTCAGGTACTGGCCGTAGAGGAGGAAGTGGATCCCCGCATCACGGGGGCGCGAGGCGCTGATGCTGCGGAAGATGCGGATCGCGGGGGGGAGTGCGGCGTCACCCGCAGGGTTGGGAGGCGTCGAACTTTTTTCCGGAACGGGAGCCGCAGCCGGCATTCCCTTCGATTCTGTCAACATGTCCGTCGCTCCCGGTGAGGAGTCGGCGTTCGATGTCGTCAGAGCATTAGTAAGGGTGTCAACCGGAGGATTGAACCGCTTCAGTTCCGGGTTCAAACGGTAAAAATCCCCCAGCGACTGCCAGTACGTCGTTTCCCTCGGCATGAGGCGGAGGGCCGCTTCAAACGCCTCTTTCGCCCGCTCGCGGCTCTTCGCCGATGCCTCATTCAGGCCCATGCGAGTGTTGGCGAGGTGCGCCCATCCGAGGGAATGATGAAAGTCCGGCACGTTTGGCTGGAGTAGAATAGCTTTTTCGATCTGCTCCACACCGCCCTCGAAAAGATCCTTCGGCGCGATCCGGTAGCGGGCGTTGGAGCGGGCCACTCCTCCCGTATCCGGCAGGGCGACGGAAGCGGTTTCCAGCGCCAGCCCGACCCGCGCAATCCCCGACGCCTCCCAGTACTTCGCGGTGCGGGGATACCGGCTCACCAGCGATTCCATGAGATCAATGACGCGGGCGTAATTCTGGCCGCGCCGGAGCCACTGGAGGGTGTTTCGGTACGTCCGTTCGGCCTCCTCATCCGGAGCGTTCGCACCCACAGGAGGAGGGGGTACGAGCGCACCGGGACCGGGCCGACCGAGCGCCTCGCGCGCCGGAGGAGTCCCCGGATCGAGGAGTTTCGGTGCGGGTTCCGCCGCAAGGACAAAGCCGGGACTGAAG
>JAHWJO010000633.1 GCA_019348365.1 Armatimonadota bacterium
ACTCAGCGGTCGCTTTGGTATTAACCCCACTTCTCAGGTAATGAAATTACCCTGACCCTCGGAAGCGCTCGTAAAACGCTGTCACGAAGGAATAAGGCTTGCACATGGACGAGTTCATCATCAGGGGAAGAAACCATAGTACAATCGAAGACTGGCGTCAATGGACGAGGCCGAAAAAGCCTGAGCACTGGAAAGCCGGTCGGAGCGCGATGGAACTTGCTCGGTCTTGGTTCACGTCTCGACAGCCCCAATGCCCTCTCGAAGTGGAGAGGCTTCTGGCTTCACATCCGGACACCACTGGCATAAAATTTGTTGAGGGACAGCCGGAGTTCGTCACACCTTTACCTGAGAGCGGCGAAGGAAGAAATCACGATCTCGTTATATGGGGACTCCGTGGAGATGAACGGGTGACTCTCTGCATCGAAGCAAAAGCGGATGAGACTTTTGGTTCGGAAACGATTGGCGGCTACTGGAAAAGGAAAAAAGAAGGCTCCGAGCCGACCCGCGCACCCGAACGTATTGAGAGATTGCTGAGAATCGTCTTCGGCTCTGATACTCACCCTCTGGAAGAGCCCTGGATCTCCCTGCGCTATCAAGTGTTGACGGGCGTTGCCGGGACCCTCTTGCAAACCGCCAGGGGTGGTAACACTACGGGCATATTCGTGATACAGGAATTTCAGACTAACTTAACCGATCCGAACAAGCTGCGTGTGAACCAGGACGACTACAACAAATTCGTTCAAGCGTTGTTTGGGAAATCGGCTACGAATATCAATAACAGTGACGGATTTATGTATGGACCCCTATCATACGCTGCTGATCGGTTCATCGACAGTGGCATAAAGTTCGACCAGATGCAGTTACATTTTTTCATGGGCAAATGCACTTCTTCTTGGTAACTCGGTATTAATGCTCCCAAGTCCAAGCGGTCTTAAAACGTGCTGTTTCACATCGGACTTTTCTCTTTGGCCTCTGTTTCTATCTTTTTGGCTACTCTTTTGGGCCTTCCATCTGCTTGAGGATTTCTTCCAGTGAGGGCAGGTTCGAGTCGTCCAACTCATCCGTGTTGCCCGTCACCATTGCGTACAGTTCGTTCATGTCTTTCGAGAGGGCCTGCGCATGCGTCTCATCCGCCTCCTTCGTGCGGAAGATCATGAGGTAATGCAGCGTCAGCGCCTCGTTCGGGCGGAGGACGTACGGCGCATCCCGCGTGAATGAGGGGCCGAACCAGCCGTCGTCCCGGCTGTGCCACGGCGTGGGATGGCGGGGGTTCGCCTCCTCGTCCACCACGCCCACGATCTCCCAATCGCCGGGCCGGGCCTCCCCCTCGTATTCCATCCACGCCGCCCGCTTCCCCAGCGTCCCGGCCTCGTTGACGCCCCCCTGCGCGTTCACGATCCGCCCGCCGTTCCGCGCCGCCATTGAAGGGGCCACCCGGCAGCCGAGGAACCCGAACGGCGACTGCCCCAGCGTGATCTCCCGCGCGCCGCCCCGGAACGTCAGCCGCATGTCGATCACCCGCAGGTTCGGGGTGGCGGGGGGCACCACGACGTCCCGCGTCTCCTCCAGCAGCAGGCCCGTGCGTGTCGAGAGCCAGTGGTTCTCCGCCACGATCCGCACCCCTCCCGGCGTCTCCTCCAGACCGCTGAAGTTCATGTGGAAGATCTGCCCCGCCTCCTTGTCATTCTCCTCCCAGAAGTTCACCCCGTTTACGTCCCGGTGCCCCACCCAGATCGAGTGGTGGTGCCGGTGGCTCTCCGGGTCGATGGGGTGGCCGTCCTGGGTCACTTCCGCGCCGGACGGGCCGTGGACCGGGTACAGGTACGGCTTGGGCAGCTCGGGCGAGTACCGGTACGTGAAGAACGGCTCCTCCCCGATGGTCACGAGAAGGGCGTACTCGTCCGTCATCTGGACGCGCGGGTAACGGATGTCGTTGAGATCGATCACGGGCCATCCAGTGCTGGGAGAAGTTCGAGGGAGGGGTGAATTACGGTTCCGGCGGCGGGAAGACGAGGATTTCCGGCTGCTGGCGCCTCACTTCCAGCCATGACAGGATTTCGGTGTTGTGCCGCGCGCGGTGGATGTTCCGCTTGCCCCGGAGGAACTCGTTCACCCCCACAATGGGCAACCGATCCGCCGTGTACTTCGTCTTGTAGTGCATCGGCACGACGAAGCGCGGCTTGATCTGGTTCATGATACGGGTCGCCGCCTTCGCATCGATGGTGAAATGCCCCCCGACGGGGATGAACAGCACGTCGATCTTCCCGATCTGCCGGAGCTGCACGGGCGTGAGCGAAGCTTGGCCCAGGTCGCCGAGGTGGGCGAACCGGAGGTTGTCGAGCGTGAAGGTGTAGATCGTGTTGTGCCCGCGCTGCGCGCCGCGCAGGTTATCGTGGAACGAGGAGATGCCCCGGAACGTCACGCCCGCCCGGTTATGCACCCCCGGCCCCCGCACGATCTTCGGATTCCCTTGTACGCGTTCCGTCGCGCTGTGATCGGGGTGGCCGTGGGAGACGAGCACCACGTCCGCCACCGGGTCCGACCAGGGAGAG
>JAHWJO010000160.1 GCA_019348365.1 Armatimonadota bacterium
GGCCTTGCCGGACGGTGATGAGGGGGTAGGGTGTAGGAGGGGGTAGGGTGTAGGGTGTAGAGCGGTGACCCGGCGACTCAAGTCGCGGGCACGAGCCCTGCCGGGTCACCGAAGTTGCGCCGGATGCGATCCGGTGATATGCTGATACTATCAGAGAGGACGTTCGGAGGGAGAGAATTGATGGTGCGGTGGAGTCGGTTGCGCGGGGTCAGGTCTATCGTTTTCGGGAGTGTTGTGGCAGGGTGGCTGCCGGTCTCGCTGGGGGTTGCGGCAGCGCCAAAGCCGGTTTCCGCCACTGCGAGCAAATCCGGCATTGCGGCTCCACCGATGGCGAAGAGTAAAACGGGCGCGGACCCGGCGTTCCGTCGCATCCTCTCCCGCGCGATTCCACCCTCCTCCGCCCCGTCCACTTCCCTAAGAATCCCCGGTCTCCGGCGGGATCGTCTCTATTCTTTCACCTTCTCGATGGATGCGAACGGGGGCCGCGTACTGCCCTGCTCCGTCGCGCTCCGCGCCTCCCTGCGGGTTGCGGGGCAGACCCTCGGGAGCAAGGAGCTGCACTGCGGCGACCCCGACCTTTACCTGCTGGTCCGGCCCCCCCGCGACGGCGAGGGCGAGATCCGCATCGAATCGGTGGAGGAGGGGAAGGGACGCTCCGCGCTCGGGACGGTGTCCGTCCGGGTTCAGGGGGTGGAGTGGAACGCGGACGCCGACCGGGTGAGGACGGCATCCTACGAGCCCAACGGGAGTTGGCGGCAGGCGACGCCGATGAACCTGGGGCAGACGGTCTTCGGCTCCGGCGACCTGGCCCCCTACATCCCGAAAAGCGTGGAGGAGATCACCCGCTATTACGACGCGGCGCGGCAGAGCGATGCCCCTAAGACCCTCTCGAAGGGGGAGCCGGAGGACTGGCTCGTCTTCGAGCTCCGGGGCGACCCGAAGCTCGCCACCTTCCAGATCGACCTGCCGGAGCGGGATCAGGTCCCCCCCGACGTATCGGTCCACGTCGAAAAAAGCGGGCAGGTCGTCCCCTACGAAGAAGGAGACGACCCGGTGGCCGGACTCCACGAGTTGCAGGCCCTCCCCGCCAACAAGTTCATCACCCGAATCCTCCAGCCCGGCAGGTATTACGTCCGCGTCCTCGCGCGGCACCCGGAATGGCGGCTCCGCACCCAGGTCATGGACCCGCCTCCCTACCGCATGGCCCCCCCCGCGATCCGGACGGGGGTGAATTACCTCCTCGGCGCGGGAGACTCGTGGCACGCGAACACGCCCCGCGCGGGCGCGCGGCTCAACCGCGTCAGCAACATCCACGCGGAGACCGCGCAGTGCATCGCCTGCCACCCCACCCAGTTCGCGACGCGGGGGGCGCTGACGGCGAAGGAGAACGGCTACGAGACCCTCCAGCGCGCCGCCCTCCAGTTCCTCACCGAGCGAATGGCGAACAACCCCCGCCCGTTCCCCGGCCATTCCAGCGCGAACTGGGCGCGGATGATTAGCGCCCCCGGCAACGTGACGAGCCGCGCCGCCGACCTTGTGGCGGTCCACGCCGATTTGATGGGGGAATCGCTCCCGATAGGCGTGCTGGACGGCGCGTACAACTACCTCAAGCTCTACTACAAGGACCGCACGACCCTGCCGGAGGACGAAACCAACGGCAACCAGCCCCTCATCAGCCAGTACGAGGTCGTCTACCACGCCTGGAAGATCTTCGACCGGGTGCACCGGACGACCGGGAAGACCGAGGCCCGCAAATACGCCGACCGCCTCCTCACCCTGCTGGAGCAGAACCGCCACCGCACCATGATCGACCTCTCATGGCAGACGGTCGCGATGGCGAAAGCCGATCCGAAGCGTTTCGCGAAGCAGATCAAAGCCAACACCGAGCGTATCCTGTCGCTGCAACGGGAGGACGGCCAGTGGGCCATGCCGTTCGACGGGTCTGCCGCGCCCGCCGAGTTCCAGACGGGGCACGCGCTCTACGCACTGGCGGTCGCGGGGTATAAGCCGGACCACCCGCAGGTGAAGAAGTCCGTCGATTTCCTGCTGGGGCGGCAGCAGCCGTTCGGGGGATGGTTCGACCCGCTCCAGTCGTTCGAGAATTTCCGGACGCCGTTCCGGGAGACGCAGTTCGCGGTGATGGCCCTCTCCGAGCTGTACCCCGCGAAGAAGGCGGCGGGGAAGGGGAGCGACCGTACCGATAAAGGGATCGTTGCCGGGATTCAGGATGACAGGAACAGCCACGACGAACTCGCTTCGCTTGACACGAGCGATCCGCTCGTTCTGCTCCGGCAGATCGACGGGATCTGGGAGAAGCCGAGCGCGCGGGTCATGGCGCAACTGGTGGCTCTGCTGAAACACGACGAGCCGATGGTGCGGGAGACGGCGGCGCTCGCGCTCGGGCGCGTGGGGGAATCGTCGGCGGTCCCGTCGTTGGTGGACGCGCTAGGCGACCCCGCGAAGGGAGTCCAGCGATCCGCCGCCGTCGCGCTCCGGCGGCTGGGCGGGCGGGGCATCGGGCTGAAGGAGGTACAGGCGGCACTCCAGAGCCCGGACGAACGCCGCCGATGGGGCGCGCTGCGAGTTTTCGCGGCCCACTTCCGCCCGTTTGTCTTCCGCCCGGAACTCGCCGAGTCCCTCCTCCGGCTTACCAAAGACCCCTCAGCCCCCGTGCGGATGGCGGCGATCCAGAGCCTCTGGCAGTGGAACCACTGGACCGACGACATGGACCTCCGGGACCGGATCATGGATGCGGTGCTGGCGCGCCTCGCCGTCGAGGAGCACCCATGGGTGGCGCGGAACGCCCGCGAGGCGCTCTACAACCTCGCGGACGAGAACATCCGCTACCTGCACAACAACTGGATCCCCGCGCTCGGCGTGGCGGCGGACCGCGAAGCGGCGACGGCGGGGCAGGTGGCCCGCGAGGAACGCCTGGCGCGGAAGCTCGCGGCGGCCATCGAGAGCGGCAACCCCCGGCTGCGGGAGGGCGTGCTGCGGGGCATCGGCGACTTCCACCTTCGGAACGTGTACCAGCGATCCGCGCGCTACAACCGCATCGGGAACGATGTGGAGCAGATCCGCTTCTCAAAATCGGCGGCCCTCCCGATGGAGAAAGCCCTTCGCGTTGCGTTGAACGACCCCTCCCCGGCGGTGCGGCGGCACGCGCTCGTCGCCGCGTTCACCCTCCGCGAGAACGGCCCCCTGCCGGTCGCGCTCTCCGTCGTCAACCGGCTGAACGACCCCGATGCGGACGTGCGCCGCACGGCGCGGGAGTTCTACCGCGCGATCCCCCTGGAAACCTCCGGCGAGCAGGCGCGGCGCGCGGCGGCGATCCTCGGCCCCATGCTCCGAAGCCCCCACGAGGAGGCGCGGAAATCCGCCCTGGAGCTGCTCCTCGCTCACAAAGAGATCGCGGGGGAGGAAGCCGCCAGGGAATCGCTGCAAGCGTGGTTCACGGGCCCCGCGCCCGAGGTTCAGCGAACGGTGGTGGAGATCGCCCGGCAGAATCCCCCGCTCCGCCGGAACGCGCGGGTGCTGAACGTCCTGAGTGACGCGCTCCTCTCGAAAGGGGAGACGATCCGCCGCCCCGCGCTCGATCTCGTGCAGGCGGACAAGGCGCTGGCGGATCAGCCGTTGCTCCGCGCCACCCTGGATGAGCTGGCCCGGAGCGCGGAAGGGCCTTCGGCGGAGGCCGCGCGGACTCTCCTCGCTAAACAAACGGATACGCCCTCCAAAGAGGCCGTATCGCTGGACTACGGTTATTTCGCCCGCGAAGTGATGCCGATCTTCGCCCGGAAGTCGCCGCAAGACGGGATCGCGTGCGTCTCGTGCCACTTCAACCACAACCTGTTCAAGGTGACTCCCCCCGATCCTGACGGGAAGTTCAAAGAGGACCAGATCCGCGAAGCCTACCGGTCGGCCCTGAAGGTGGTGAATCTCAGGGAGCCGGAGAAGAGCCTGCTGATCGTCAAGCCGATGAGCACGGCGGCGACGGAGGGGCTGGTGGATGCCGTGAAGGCCGCCCACGGCGGGGGGCAGCGCTGGCCGGGGACCGAGCACCCCGATTACCGGACCCTGCTGGCCTGGCTCAAGGGCGCGAAAGCGGGCGCCGAGGTGACGCGCAACCCCGCTTCCAAGTAAGGATGCGCTATCAGGGACTCCTGAGATGCTCCATCCGCCCGACGAGAATTCCCGATTCCGCCAATGCGGCGAAGAAGCGTGGCCCGTCATGCGCCCGGTGATTCATCGCCGGGCGGACGGCGGCTCAAACGTTTACTCCGCCGATCCGTGATCCGGCGCTCCGCCGTCCGCCTCCGTCGAGAGCGAGAAGGGAAGGTCTTCCGGGCGGGACGGCGTTTCGTTCGGCTGCGCGCCCATCACGAACGTTAGTTCACCGCCGCGCATCAGGTCCTCATGCGCGATCCACGTCCGGCGGTACGGCTCCCCGTCGCGGGTGACGCGCTGCACGTAGACATTCTCCCGGCTGTTCCCCTCGCCGATCACCGTCAGCGTTTGGCCGTTAGAGAGCCGGACCGTCGCCTTCGGGAAGAGGGGGTTGCCGAGCACGTATGTAGGGTGACCGGGGCAGAGCGGGAAGATCCCGAGCGCACTCAACAGGTACCAGCAGGACATCTCGCCGTTGTCTTCGTCGCCAGGGAAGCCATCGGGGCCGGAGCCGTACAGCTCGTCGAGCACCCGCCGCACCCAGTACTGAGCCTTCCAGGGCTGGCCCGCACACGAGTACAAATAAAGCACATGATGCACCGGCTGATTGGAGTGGGCGTACTGGCCGAACTTCGCGTGGGCCATCTCCGCCATCTCGTGGATCTCGGAGCCGTAGCTGCCGACGTGGAACTCCGGCGGGAGCGCCAGCATCCGATCGAGCACGGCGGCGAACGCCTCCGGCCCCCCCGCCAGCGCGATCAGGCCCGCCGGATCGTGGGGAACCGCCCACGAGCATTGCCACGCGCTCCCCTCGACGTACGGCCCGCCCCATTCGAACTCGTCGAACGGCTCCCGCCACGAGCCGTCCGCGTTGCGCCCCCGCATGAAGCCCACCGACGGGTCGTATACGTTCCGGTAATAGGTCGCGCGCTCCCGCAGATGGCGGACATCCTCCTCATGCCCCAGCGCCTTCGCCATCTCCGCGATGCAGTAATCGTTGTAGGCGTAATCCAAGGTGCAGGAGACGGAGTGGTGATACTTATCGGCGGGGACGTACCCCATCTCGTCGAACTCCACGATCCCCTTGCGCCCGGTGTTCTCCTCCGCGTCACCCGTCTCGAAGGCGTCGCGGCGAAGGGCCTGATACGCCGCCTCCACGTCGAAATCGCGGAACCCCTTGACGAACGCATCGGCGATGACCGCGTCGAGGTGCGTCGAGATCATGCATGAGCGGTAGCCGGGGCTGGGCCAGCGGGGAGTCCAGCCCCCCTCTTTGCACGCCTGCACCCAGCCCCGGATGATCTCCTGATACTCCTCGGGGTAGAAGAGCGAGAGGAACGGGTAGACCGTCCGGTGGGTGTCCCAGAAGCCGTTATCCGCGTAGAGGACACCGGGGTGAAGCTGGCCATCGTAGGGGCTGAAATGGTGGGGATTTCCGTCGGCATCCGGCTCGTGCCAGCGGTGGGGGAAGAGGAGCGCCCGGTACAGGCAGGTAGTGAAGGTGGCAAGCTGCTCCTCGGACGCGCCTTCGATCTCGAATCGCCCCAACATCCCGTTCCAGACGCGCTCGCCCTCGCGCTTCACCGCCTCGTAATCGTTATCCCCGATCTCCCGCTCCAGGTTCCGCCATGCCTGCTCGACGCTGATGAAGGAGGTCGCGACCTTCATCTCCACCACGGAGTTCTCCTCGGTGGGGAACTCCACGTACGCCCCGACGCGGTCCCCGGACCGCTGCGTCTCGCCTTCGTGGACCTCCTTGCCCTGGAAGAGCCCGTGGCCGGTCATGGGCCGGTCCAGAACCGCGACGATGTAAGTGGCGTAGTTATCGGGCACGCCACCGGAGTTGGCGCGGGTGTATCCCGTGACGATCCCGTTCTCCGGTTCGATAGTGAGAGAGGAGTCGCCCTGGAACGGCTCCAGGATGATGCGGCCCGTCTCCTTCGGGAAGGTGAACCGGAAGCGGGCGCACCGTTCCGTGGCGGCCATCTCCATCATCGTCATGTAGCGCCGGAGGAAGACCTGCATGTAATGCGGCTTGACGCACATCTCCTCGTCCCGGTACACCGAGGCGCGGGCGGAAGCTCCCAGGAATCGCTCGCCGACCTGCGGCATGAGGGTGAAGTGGCCGTAATCGGCGATCCAGGGGCTGGGCTGGTGGGTGGCGCGCACCCCCTGGAGCTTGCGGTTGGCGGAGTGGAAGATCCACCGCCCCTCGTCGGTCTGCGGGGTGAACGCGACCATCCCGAAGGGGCGACTCACCAGGGGGAGGCAATTGCCGTGGGAGAAATTGAACTGGGACGCGGTCCCCTGGAGGGGCCGGACCCAGGCGGTGTAATCGACGGGGGCAGCGGGATCGGGCATGGGGCGTTCCTTCCTGAAGGGGGAGAACTCATCCGCGAGTGGAGTGTGACCCCTCTATTATGAACCGAACCCGCCCCCCGGATTCTAGTCCGCTGCATCTCCTGCGGCGATTCTGAGTCCCTTCGGATGGAGAGGAAAACCCTTCGGGTATTCTTGAAATAAGAGTCGGGAGGGGGCGTTCTGCCGGATCACCGGCTTGTGCTACAATTCCATAAACACTGACGGAGGGAAAGCGATGGCAGACGTGGCGTGCCTGGGAATTCTGGTGGCGGACGTGGTGGGGAAGCCGATTGAAGGGATCCCGGAGCGGGGGAAGCTGCAATTCGTGGAGCAGATGGAGCTTCACGCGGGCGGATGCGCGAGCAACACCGCGCTGGCGCTCGGCAAGATCGGGATCGGGGCAACGCTGCTGGGGAAGGTGGGCGACGACGGCTTCGGCGATTTCCTCATCCATGAGGCCGAGAAGTGCGGCGTGGGGACCGAGGGTCTGAAGCGCGAGCGGTCGGCGCACACCTCCTCGACAATGGTGATGGTCGCCCCGGACGGCGAGCGCACTTTCCTCCATTACGTCGGCGTGAACGCCACCCTGAAGGAGGAGGACCTCCGCTTCGACCTGATCCGGGACGCGAAGGTGTTCGCCGCGCTCGGCTGCTTCCTCATGCCCGGCTTCGACGGGGAGCCGATGGCGCGCGTGCTGAAGCGGGTCCAGGAGGAGACCGAGGCGACCGTCGTGCTCGACACCGCCTGGGACCCGACGGGCCGGTGGATGGGCCTCCTCGCGCCGACGCTGCCGCATGTGGACGTGTTCCTCCCCAGCTATGAGGAGGCCGTGCAGCTTTCCGGCAGGGAGCAGCCGGAGGAGATCGCCGCCGCTTTTTTCGAGTACGGCGTGGGGGTGGTGGGCGTGAAACTCGGCGAGAAGGGGGCGTACGTCCAGAGGCGCGGGGAGCCGGGGTTCACCGTCCCCGGCTTCCGGGTGAACGCGGTGGACGCGCTAGGCGCGGGGGACTGCTTCGTGGCGGGGTTCGTGACGGGGCTGGTGAAAGGCTGGGATCTGGAGCGGACAGCCCGGTTCGCGTGCGCCACCGGCGCGACCTGCGTGACGGCCCTCGGCGCGACGACGGGCATCAAGCCGCTGGACGAGATCGAATCGTTTGCCGCCCGCGCGAAGACGGCATCCTGAAGAAACTCAATACGAGCATGGGAGATGGATTGCATCAGCGTAGAGGAACTTGTCAAAACACAGACTGCCTTGGTTCCATACATCGCCACTTCCAAATTATTTCGGGAATATAGATTAGCCGAATTAGGCGTTTTGTAGGATTTTAATTTGGAGGGTTCTTTCCTCCTATGTAGTAAAACATGCATAGGAGGAAAGCTATGCTTTGCCCTTATTGCCAAAAGTCTATACAACAACCTATGGTGACCCCAATTGTCAAGACAGATTTTTGCCTGGTATAAGGTGGAGGGTCGGTCCGAGTTCCTGGGTGCGACGACCTTCTTGATAGAGGGCCGCCGGTGTTCGATAGCCTAACGCCTGGTGGGGGCGTTCCCCGTTGTAGAACCGGAAGTACTCC
Organism: Armatimonadota bacterium; assembly: GCA_019348365.1. Classification (GTDB taxonomy): domain Bacteria; phylum Armatimonadota; class DTGP01; order DTGP01; family JAHWJO01; genus JAHWJO01. The sequence goes on from JAHWJO010000160.1 coordinate 8,103, forward strand.
TCCAATCCGACAGACGCTTCCCGGGGAGTCTCATACCCCTTCAGGTACACGTCCTCATACTTCACCGTCCGCCAGAGCCGTTCGACAAAGATGTTGTCCAAGGCCCGTCCCCGCCCGTCCATGCTGATCGTGACCTCGGCAGAAAGGAGGCGGGAGGTGAACTCCAGGCTGGTGAACTGCGATCCCTGATCGGTGTTGAAGATCCCCGGCTTCCCCCGGCTCAACGCCTCCTCCAACCCTTCCAGGCAGAAGGTCGTGTCGAGCGTGTTTGAGAGCGTCCACGACAGTACGAACCGGCTGTACCAGTCGAGGACAGCGAACAGGTAAAGGTAGCCGTGGGCCAGGGGCAGGTACGTGATGTCGCAACTCCAGACCTGATCCACCCGCTCGATCTTCACGCCTCTCAAGCGATACGGGTAGATGGCGTGATCGGGAGCCGGGCGGCTCGTGTGCGGTCCCGGCGTCATTGCCCGGAGGCCCATCACACCCATCAGCCGCTGCACTCGCTTCTTATTGACCGCGTGCCCCTCCTCGCGCAGCACGTAGAGCATCTTCCGGTAGCCGTAGAACGGGTGCGCCGTATACTCCCGGTCGATCCGGTGCATCAGCACCACGTTCAGATCGCTCTCGCCCTGGGGCCGGTAGTAGAACGTAGTAGAACCCGGAGCGGGAGAGGCCCAGCAGCTCGCACTGGCGGGAGACGCTGATCTTGGGATGGTCCGGTTCGATCAGCCTCCGTTTCGCCTCAACGGAGGTGTCCCACTTTTTTTTTGAGCCAGTCC
>JAHWJO010000634.1 GCA_019348365.1 Armatimonadota bacterium
CTTGAAAACCTCGATCTCGGTGCGGTACGGGTCGCGGACGTGCTCCATCCCCGCGACGGTGTACTGGGAGCCGTACCGGATGTCGATGAGGTGAACGATCACGAACAGGATGACGAACAGGCCGGTCCAAGGCATGGTGGTGGAAGCGATGCTCTTGCGGCTGGGGTGGCCCGCCCACTTGCGGGAGTGGTACTTGACGGGCCGCGCCTTCACGTTGCGGATCGTCATCGTGAGGGCTTTGTAGCCGTGAATGAGGAACACGGCCAGCAGGGCGAGCTCGATGGGGATCAGGAGGGGGTTCTGCAGCATCAGATGCGCGTACGCGTTGAACTTCTCCCGCCCCATGAAGACGATGAGGTTGCCCGCAAGGTGGATGAGCAGGTAAATAAACAACGCCACGCCGGACAGCGCGACGATGATCTTCGCGCCCACGCTGGAGGTGAGGAGGGGGGATCGCCTCATGCAGGTGTACTCCGATGGTGGATTTCAACCCGAACGGAAGGAAACGTCCCGAAACGGGGACTCTCCTCCCTGGCGGGGAAGGGGCGGGGGAGGTCCCTCCCGATCCGCACGGTAAGAGGGTGCGGGTCTAGAGGAAAAACGCCTGTCTTATTATGGACGATCCCGCCGCAAATTTCAGCCGAACGGGAAGACGGAATACTCCGCTCTGTCGCTGCCGGGTAACAAGTGTGTATCCATGCGCGCTCTCGGGACGGCAGTTTGCCCTGTTTGGATCGGCGGGACGGACGGGGACCGGGCAAGTGGGAAGACCTGCTTATTCGATGTAACCCGCTTTATCGGCCAGTTGCTCTCTCATCTGCCGGATGGCATCCTCGGTGACGCCAAAATCGGTGGTCCATTCCGCCGGATAGACGGGGCTGGATTGAATTCGTTCTCTGTGCTTCTCGATGTAGTGCGGGACCTGATCCACGACCACCGCCGGATTGCCGGCCACGACGCTCCCGGCGGGAACATCCCGGGTGACGACGCTCCCCGCCCCGATGATCGCTCCCTCCCCGATCCGAACGCCGGGCAGGATGATGCTCCCCGCGCCGATAAACGCGTTCTTCTCTATCACGACGCGGCCTAACTTCGTGTAGCCCAGATAGATCTTGGTGCTGGCGTCATGGGCCAGGATGTGGACATTCGGCGCTAGAGTACACCCGTCGCCGATGGAGATCAGGAAACAGTGGGACGAATCGATGAGGACGCCGGGGCCGATATGCACCCCTTTCCCCAGTTGCAGGCCGTTGCGAACCAGGTCGCTGGTGGGTGATTCCGCACCGAGGAGGGAGCGGCAGAACTTTCGTAGCGCCTGTTTTATCCTCATGTCGTAGTTCTCTTGTGCTTTCGACGCCTCGGGAGAGTTCGTCCCGATATGCGGGGTGGATCGCTTCCGGGGGAAAGTTCCTTCTTCTCAGATTTTCATTTGTGGAAGAGCTGCCATACCAGTGTACCCCAGATCATGCCTCCGATCCCCAGTATCATCCAGAATCCGACCGGCGCAGGGACTTTCGCTTCCGGAGACACTTCCTCCCCTTCACTCCGATCCAGCGGCTCCACTCTTTGCAACGGCTTCGACGGTTCCAATAGCTTCAACGGAAAATCCTTTCACCTCTGGTTATTCCGCTTACCGAACCCCGATCCTCACAACATGCGGGAAGAAAGCGGAAGAGCACCCCTTCGAGCAAATATCAATCTCTGATATGCGGGTAAAAAACTCCGGGTGCAAGATTGGGAAAAGGTAGTTCCATTGGAAGCACAATCGGTACATCTGGGCGCATCGGGCCGTTGTCGATTTCATTGCATTCCTGACGCACGCGGAAACAGACTGTAGCACTTGGGATGCTCCATCCCTCGTCAGGCTTTCTATCGGTATCTGCGCTGTGTGTGGAGGGAAGTTTAAGCTGCTTCCTCTTCTTCGTCGGCCTCGTACTGGGCCGTGCCCTCGCGGTAGGCATCCCCGCCGTAGGCGTCGTTGACGACGACCACCGGGAACTCCTCCACTTCCAGCCGGTAGATCGCCTCCGGCCCCAGATCCTCGTACGCCACGACTTCCGCCGATTGGATCCGCTTCGAGAGGAGCGCCCCCAGGCCCCCCACCGCCCCGAAGTAGACCGCGCCGTACTCCTGAAGCGCATCCCGCACGGGCTGGCTGCGATACCCTTTCCCGATCATCCCCCGCAGGCCCAGATCGCGGAGGAAGCCTGGCACGTACACGTCCATGCGCCCGGAGGTGGTCGGTCCCGCCGCCCCGATCACCGCGCCCGGTTTCGCGGGGGACGGCCCGACGTAATAGATGATCTGGTCCCGGAGGTCCACCGGCAGGGGTTCCCCGGCCTTCAGCGTCTCCGCAATGCGCTTGTGGGCGGCGTCCCGGCCCGTGAGCAGCACACCGGAGATGAGGACGCGGTCACCCGCGCGAAGGCTACGGGCCTGTTCTTCGGTGAAAGGAGTGGTGATGCGCTTGATCTCGCTCATATCGAAAAACCTCTCACCGCAGAGACGCGGAGGCGCAGAGAACCCCAAAACCCCTATGGAACCACAA
>JAHWJO010000161.1 GCA_019348365.1 Armatimonadota bacterium
GCACGGGCAGCAACAATCCCGGCATTTTTACTGCCTACTGCCTACTGCCTACTGCTTACCATTATCTGCGTATCGTTCCAGAAACTCCCGCCGGTAGGCCGTGAACCGGTCCTCCCGAATGGCCTGGCGGGCGCCTTCCATCAGCGCGGCGTAGAAATGGAGGTTGTGATAGGTGAGGAGCATCCCCACGAGCATCTCGTCGCTCTTGTAGAGGTGGCGCAGGTACGCCGCCGAGTATCGCCGGCAGACCCGACATTCGCAGTTCGGGTCCATGGGGCCGAACTCGCGGGAATACTGGTTCGCCTTGATGTTGATCCGCCCGACGGAGGTGTAAGCCGAGCCGTTGCGTCCCAGCCGCGTGGGGAGCACGCAGTCCATCATGTCCACCCCCCGCTCGACGGCATCCAGAATGTCGATGGGGGTGCCCACGCCCATGAGGTAGCGGGGCTTGCCTTCGGGGAGGCGGTGGACGGTCCAGTCCATCACGGCCATGACCGCCTCCTTCCCCTCGCCGACGGAAACCCCGCCGATGGCGTTGCCGGGGAAATCCAGCTCCGTGATGAAGGCGGCGCTCTCTTCCCGCAGGTCCCGGTAGGTGCTCCCCTGCACGATCCCGAAGAGCAGCGGGTCGGGGTTGGGCCACGCCTGAGACTCGCGGAGGTGATGGAACGCCTCTTTGCAGCGCGCGGCCCAGCGGTGGGTGCGGTTCAGCGACTCGCGGGCGTAGTCGTAGGGGCACGGGTTCGCGGGGCACTCGTCGAACGCCATGATCACGTCCGCCCCCAGCCCCAGCTCGATCTCTATGACGCGCTCCGGCGTGAACAGGTGCTCCGACCCGTCGATGTAGCTCTTGAATTGCACGCCGTCCTCGCCCACGCGCCGGATGTGCTGGAGGCTGAACACCTGGAACCCGCCGCTGTCGGTGAGCATTGCACGCGGCCAGGAGATGAACCCGTGCAGCCCGCCTGCCTCGCGGATGAGGTCCACGCCCGGTCGCAGGTAGAGGTGATAGGTGTTCCCCAGGATGATGCGGAAGCCGAGGCCCTCAAGATCTTCCTGCGTGGTGGCCTTGACGGTCCCCTTGGTGCCGACGGGCATGAAGACCGGGGTCTCGACCTCGCCGTGAGCGGTGGAGAGGATGCCGCACCGGGCGGCGCAGTCGGCGGCCCGGTGGGTGACGCGATAATGGGAGCTGGAGGGCAAGCTTCCCTCACCCAGGGAGGGAGAGGGAAGTTCCTTCGCCTGATCTGATCGTTGGGGATTCATCACACCTCAGTGTGATGAATCCCCCCGTTCCCAGCCAAGGGGGACGAATACAGTCACCTTCCCGAGAAACAGGGTAAGGGTGTTACTCCGACTCAAAGACTCTCGACTTACCGACTCCCGACTCACCGGCTGGGGCCGGGTCACGCTTTCCGTCGGAATCCGGCCCGAACGCGGGGATCCAGGATGCCGTAGAGCAGGTCCACGAGCAGATTCACGAGCACGAACCCCACCGCCGCCAGCATCACCGTCGCCTGGATGACGAGGTACTCCCGCTCGAAGATCGCGCTGATGCTCTGCATCCCGACGCCGGGGATGGCGAAGATCGTCTCCACCACGAACGACCCCGTCAGCAGGTATCCGAAAGCCGTGCCGATCACCGTCAGCACGGGCAGGAGCGCGTTCCGGAGCGCGTGACGCCGGATCACCTGTCCCCGCGTCAATCCCTTCGCGTAGGCGGTGCGGATGTAATCCTGCCGCAGCACCTCCACCATCTGAGTGCGGGTGAGGCGGGCGATCAGGGCGGCGGGGCGGCCCGCCAGCACCAGCGCGGGCAAAATGAGATACTGTGGCCCTTCCCATCCTGCCACCGGGAGCCATCCCAGACGGACCGCCAGCAGCAGGATCAACAGCGGCGCCAGCACGAACGCCGGGATCGAAACGCCGATGAGCGTCACCACCATCGCTGCACGATCTACCCAGGTGTTCTGGTACACGGCGGCCAGTACCCCGAAACCGATGCCCGCCGCCACCGCGACCGCCATCGCCCAGAACGCCAGCGTGAAGGTGTACGGGATGCCTTCGGACATGATCTCCCGGACGGGCACTTCGGTGCGGTAGGTCTTCCCGAAATCGCCCCGCACGGCGTTGCCGAGATAGGTGAAGTACTGCTCGTGGAGCGGGCGGTCGAGGCCGAGTTCGTGGCGGAGGCGGGCGCGAGCGGCGGGATCGGCGTGCTGCCCCAGCCGCAACGCGACGGGATCGCCGGGGGCCAACGCGCTGAGAAGAAAGGTGATTAGCGAGAGGACCAGCAGCGTCGGGATCGCGAGGAGCAGCCGGTGGAGGACGTACTTCGCCATCAGGTTGTTGCCTCTCTGAGGGGCAGTCGGTGAGTCGTGGGTCTAGGAGTCATGGGTCGGTGAGTTGGGAGTCGCCCTCACCCCCGGCCCCTCTCCCAATGCTGGGAGAGGGGAGCCGAAGTAGTAACATTGGGGGGAGGATCGGTTCGGCACTGATCCCCTGCTATTTCGATTTACAGCGGTACCGATCCAGGGAGAACCTACCTCCGAAGGAATTCATGATCTGCATAGTCACCCCTCTCCCAGCATTGGGAGAGGGGCCGGGGGTGAGGGCCACCGACCCCCATCAATTCGGCCCGTCGAGGTACGTCTGCTTGTGGGGGAGGTGGCCCATCAGGCTCTCGCGGACGCCCTTCACCGCCGGGTTCCACAGTTCCACGTCAGTCTGGAAGTAGAGGGGAATCCAGGCCGCGTCGTCCACCGCGATCCGCTCCGCTTTCCGGTAGAGCTCGATGCGCTTCTGGGGGTCCTGCATCACGTCGGCCTGATCGACGAGCCGGTCGAACTCCGGGTTGGAGTAGTTCGCGCCGTTCTCCGATGTGCCGGTGCGGAGCATGATCGAGAGGAAGTCCTGCGGATCGAGGTAGTCGGCCATCCAGCGGAGGTAGTAGAACGGCAGCTCCCCTTTGTTCCGGGCGTCGAGGAACGAGCCCCACTCCATCTCCCGCAGCGAGACCTGGATGCCGAGGTTCTTCTCCAACTGGTCCGCCATTGCCTCCGCGAACCGCCGCATGTCGGCCTGCTTCTCGCGGAAAGTGAGGGTGAGCGCGGGGAACCCCTTGCCGCCGGGGTAGCCCGCTTCCGCCAGCAGTTGCCGCGCCTTTTCCGGGTTGTACTCCAGCCCCTTCAGGTTCGGGTCGTAGCCGGGGATGCCGGGGGGCAGGATGCCGTTTGCGCGCTTCGGCACATCCCGCATGGCGACCCGGATGAGGGTGTCCTTATCCACCGCGTGGTTGAACGCCTGGCGCACCTGCTTCTTCTGGAAGGGCGGGAACGCCTTCTGGTTCATCGAGACGTAGAAGATGGCGGGGCGCGGGTAGATCTTCAGGTTGTCCTTCAGCTTCGGGTCGTTTTTGTCGCGGTCGTAGTCGCCCATCGTCACGTCGGTCATGTGCAACTCGCCGTTCTCGAACTTCGAGTGGCGGGTGCGGGTGTCGAGGAGGATGGGCCGCTCGATCCCGTCGAGTTTCGGGCGGCCTTCGTGGTAGTCCGGGTTCGCCCGGAGCCGCACCATCGAGTGGTGCGCCCACTGGTCGAGGATAAAGGGTCCCGTGCCCACGGGCTTCTCAGTCCAGCGATCCCCCCCCTCCTCGATGGCCCGCCGGCTGACGGCGTAGGCAGTCGGGTAGGTGAGCTTGCTGAGGAAGTACGCTTTCGGCTGATCGAGGGTGATCCGGAGGGTGTGGTCGCCCACGGCCTCCACGCCTTTCGCCGTCTGCGCCTTGCCCGCCAGCACGTCCTCCGCGCCGAGGATGTCGTTGAGGTACGTGCCCGCCACGGTGGACTGCGTCTTGGGGTCCAGCGCCCGGTTGATGCTGTAGACGAAATCCTGCGCGGTGACCGGGTCGCCGTTGTGGAACTTCACGCCCTGTTTGAGCTTGAAGGTGTAGACCCGCCCGTCGGGGCTGACGGTCCAGCTCTCCGCGAGGTTGGGAACGACCTCGTTCTTCTCGTTCCACTGCACCAAGCCGTCGTAGAGGTGCTGAAGCACGTCGATGGTCGGGCCGTCCTCCACGCGGGCGGGGTCCATCGTCGTCGGCTCGGTGAGGAGCGGATAGCGTAGGGTCTGCGCGGATGCGGTCGTGCCGGTGTTCGCGTCGCCTTTCGGGCGGGTGGAGGTGGCGCAGCCGGAGAGGAAGGTCAGGGCGGCGAGGGCGGCCAGCATCGGCGCAGCGACGCGCCGGAAATGATCTCGGTACGGGGAAAGAATGAGAGTAGACATGGTAGCCCGATTATAGGGAGAGCAGCGAGGGAGCGTCAAGCTTCGGCGGACGCTGAACGGTCCAACGGTGGATCGCCGGACGGACCGGTGCAAAAGGTAAAGAAGGGCTTTCCCCGGATGTGAAGAAGCCGGAGATGGCCCCGCCCGTTCCTCCCCCGCCTCCCGCGAAAGGTTCCTGCCCATGCGAAGCGTCATCGCCGTCCACCCGAACTTCGACCGCAGCTGGCCGTTCGCCGCCGACCGGTTTCGGGAGATCTGGGAGAGCCAGGGCGGCGTGGACTTCTACCGGCTGGACCCCGAGGACAAGCGGCCTCTCTGCCGCGTTGTTCCCGATCCCGGCACGGTGGACCGGCTTGTGAGCCTGGGCGTGCCGTTCACCCCCGACTGCCGGGAAGCGTTCTCCGGCCTGAAAGAGGCCGCCTTCAGTGGAGGGATCGGCGCGGAAGAGAAGGAGGCGCTGAAAGCGCGCGGTGTGCGGCTCTATTCCCACTCAACCGAGGGGTTCTGGGGCGAATCGGTGGCGGAGTTCGGGCTCGCGCTCACCCTCTGCGCACTCCGGCGCATCCCCCAGACCTACCACGCCATGCTCTCCAGCCACGAGCCATGGGATTACGACCCGCCGGGGGACATCGGGCGGCCCGGCACGCGCGGGCACCAGTTCGGCGACGATAGCCGTTTCACCCATGGCACGCTTCAGGGGAAACGGGTGCGGATCGTCGGGGTCGGAAATATCGGGAGCCGCTACGCAAGTTTCTGCCACTTCATGGGGGCGGACGTGGCGGCGTGGGACCCCTTCGCCTGCGAGCCCGCTTTCCACCGCTCCGGCGCGCGGCGGGTCTGGCACCTCGACGCGCTGGTGGAAGATGCCGAGATCTTCGCGCCGATGCTCCCCCTGACCGACTCGACGCGCGGGACCGTCACCGCCGATCAGATCCATGCCCTCCCGAAAGGCTGCCTCGTCGTGCTGGTGACCCGCGCCGGGATCTGCGACATGACGGCGGTGCGGGAGCGCGTTCTGGCGGACGAGCTCTCCCTCGCCGCCGACGTGTTCGACATCGAGCCCCTGCCGCTCAACGACCCCCTGCTGGGCCGCCCCAACGTCGTCCACACGCCGCACAACGCGGGCCGCACCCGCGACGCGAACCACTCCTGGACGCAGATGCTCGCCGACCAGTTCCTGCCAGGGAGTAGGGTGTAGGGCTCTGAGCGTTGAGCATTGAGCGTTTGGCGTTGAGCATCGGGGATAGGGGCAGGATGTAGGATCGGGGAATTGGTGGAGGATCAATGCGGGAGATAGAATGGGAAGCCGTTGAACTATGGAGGACCTCGGCTCCCCTCCCCGCGTCGGGGAGGGGTTGGGGGAGAGGTCTCCAACCCACGCATCCTCCGATGCTGAACCTTAACAGGAAATTTATATACGAAGAAGGCGGAAACGGCGGGAACGCCTGGCCTCCGCCTCGATATGAAATGACCTATGACTTATCGCAGTAAAATCCTGTTCCTCTGTATGGGCCTTCTGGTTGCCTTCTCCATGGCAAGCTCGCAGGGAGGGGAAACCTCCTCGCGGCCCGTCATCGGCGGCAATGGAGCTGCAAACCCGGTCGTCATCAAAATCGACCGCTCGAAGCCTATCGGGGTCAGCCGCTTCCGGACGGGCGTCACCCACACCCAGTACAGCCTCGACCCATGGGGCGACCCCGAAGCCATCCAACGGGCGAAAAAGCTGCTGAGAGCCGTCGCCGTCTACCAGAACCAGCACCTCATGGGCTGGGGGACCGACAACCCGAACCCCGCCCCCGGCGTTTATAACTGGGAGAGTCTCGACCGCCGGATCGGGCTCATCCGCTCCATGGGCGCGACGCCGGTGATCACCCTCTGCGCCGCGCCCGATTGGATGAAAGGCGGCGAGCCGGGGAAGACCGACTGGTCGAAAATCGAGGTTGCGCCGCTGCCCGAACACTACGCCGATTTCGCCGCGTTGGCGAAGCAGGTGGCCCGGCGCTACCCCGACGTGAAGCAGTACCAGGTGTGGAACGAGATGAAAGGCTTCTGGAACCCGAAGGCCCACAACTGGGACTACAAGAATTACACGAAGCTCTACAACCTCGTCTACGACGCGCTGAAGTCGGTGGACCCCGCGATTCGAGTCGGCGGGCCGTACCTCGTCATCGAGGGGACCGGATCGGAAAAGGGGGACTGGGCGACCGAAAAGCCGATCCGCGCCCGGCAGTGGGACGTGCTGGAGTACTGGCTGAAGCACAAGCGCGGAGCCGACTTCATCACCGTGGACCGGGGCCTGATTGATTATCACGACAAGCGTTCGTACACCGACTCCGAAGCCATGGCCCTGACGGACACCTTCGAGTCCGTCGCGCGGCAGATCCGCTCCCGCACCGGCCTCCCCCTCTGGTGGGCCGAGTTCTACGGCGCAGACCGAACGGACCGGGAGTTCGTCGCGGCGAACTATGCCTCGATCATGCTCCACATGATCCGGGGGGGATCGGCGGCGGCGCTCTTGTGGGGACCGCAGGATGCGGATAATAATCTGAAAGGCGGCCTCTTCACCGATACCCGTAAGCCGGACGGGGGCCGCCCCCTCCCCCTCTACGCCGCGTTCAAGGCGATCCACGACCATTTCGGGCCGGGGACGCGGTTGTACACCGTTTCCTCCTCCTCGCCGGAGGTGGAAGCCCTCGCCTCCGACCGGAAGCTCCTGCTCGTCAACAAGCGTCCCGAACCCGTGACGGTGCGCCTGAACGACCGGAATCTGACGCTCCGCCGCTACGAAGTCCGCCTGATGGATGTCTCCCGTGATTAAACTCCTTTCCCTGCTGCTCCTCACCTCCATGACTCTCTCCTCCCTCCCACCCGACGCGCGCGCCGCGAAGTCGTCCCGCACAGCTTCATCGAAGCCCTCTCTCTCTCCGGAAGAATCGAAGCTCCTCGCCGACCTGGAGCGGCGCGCGTTCGACTATTTCATCCACGAGGCCGACCCGCGCACCGGGCTCGTCAAGGACCGCGCCGCCAACTTCGGCTCCGATAAATATTACGTCGCGAGCATGGCGGCGACGGGGTTCGGCATGGCCGCGCTCGTCGTCGGCGCGAAGCGGGGCTACCTCCCCCGCAAAGAAGCGTACCGCCGCGCGCTCCGGCACCTCCAGTTCGCCGCGACGATGCCGCACCTGCGCGGGTGGTTCTACCATTTCGTGGACATGAAGACAGGCGAGCGCGTCTGGAACTGCGAGGTCTCTACCATCGATACGGCGCTCTGGGTCGCGGGGGCGCTCGCGGCGGGGGCGTACTTCAAGGGCACGGAGGTGGACCGGCTCGCCCAGCGGCTCTACCGGCGCATGGACTTCAACACCATGCGCACCGACGGCGGCGCGAAGCCGGACGAGCTGCTGATCTCGCACGGCTGGAAGCCGGAAACCCGGTTCCTCCGCGCCCGGTGGAACACCTACTCCGAGCACCCGGTCCTCACGCTGCTGGCGTTGAGCTCCCCCACTCATCCCGTCCCGAAAGAGTGCTGGACCGCCTGGAAGCGGGATTGGGGCGAGATCGGGCCGTACAAAGCGCTGGGAATCCATCTTCCCCTCTTCGTTCACCAGTACGTCCACTGCTTCACCGACCTCCGGGGGAAGACGGACGGCGGCGGAATCGATTACTGGGCCAACTCCGTCGAGGCGACGAAGGCCAACCGTTGGTTCGCCGTTCAGCATGCGGATAAGTATCCCGGATTCGGGCCGCACGGGTGGGGCATCACAGCGGTGGACGGTCCGGACGGCTACCGCGCCTACGCGCCACAGTCGGATCAGGTGGACGGCACCCTCAGCCCCATGGGGGTGGTCGCCGCGCTGCCGTTCCTGCCGGAGGAGAGCCGGGAGACCCTCGCGGCGATGAAGCGCGATCATGGAGAGCGCATCTGGGGGCGGTACGGCTTCTCGGCGTACAACGTGGGGCGGGAGTGGCGCGGGAGCGACATGGTCGGCATCGACGCGGGGGCAGCGCTCCTCCTCCTCGACCGCTACCGGTTCGGGGAGGCCCTGATTCCGGCCCTGCTGGACAAAGCGGTGATGCGGCGCGGGCAGAATCGGGCGGGCTTCTCCCGTGCCCGACGGTAACGCCACGTCCATGTCCGCTCCCCCGCTCGAACGGGTCTCCCTTCGCCTGGAGGGGGTCCCGAATCCCGTCCCCGTCGTCTTCCGGCGGACCCCCGCCGTCTCCGAAAGGCAGAATCCTCTCCCGCCCGCGATCCTCCTGCACGGCCTGGGACTTAATTCTTATTCCTGGCGCTACGTGCAGAACCTTCTCGGCGAGGACCGCGCGACGATTGCGGTGGACCTGCTGGGGTTCGGGTGGACCGGCAAGCCTCCGGAGGCGGATTACAGCCTCCCCGGCCTCGCCCGCGCGGTCCTTGCCCTGATGGACGCGCTGGGGATCAAGCGGACGGCGATGGTCGGGCACTCGCTGGGGGGCGGGGTCGCGCTGCTCGCCGCCGGGATGCAGCCGGAGCGGGTGGAGCGGCTGGTCCTCATCGGGAGCATCGGCTTCCCCCAGCCGGAGCCGCCGTTCGTCAAGTGGCCCC
>JAHWJO010000635.1 GCA_019348365.1 Armatimonadota bacterium
CTTTCCCCACGACCTGCTCTTCCAAAAGCCATCGGAATTCCTGGGGAGTCCGGGTCGCGATGATCTTCGGATCGAACCCCGCTTCGCGGGCGTAGCGGACCATCGGCGCATCCAGGTCGGACCGCGAGAAGTAGCCCGCTTTGCGGTTGACGAATACGAGAAGCCGTTCCAATCCTTCTCCTTGATGGGCCTCGGAACTTCCCCTAGATAAATCCCGAACCGCTCGTCAGGATTCCGCGCCCTCCCACAGGGAGGGGTTCGATCCGGGATAAATGACCCGGTCCCCTTCCACACGCGCGAACTCGCGGAGCCGGTGCTCTTCCGTCCTGCCGGGGAGAAGATGCACCACCCGCCACCCCCGCGCGACGGCGGCATCGGCGATGAGCGAGCGATGGCACCGCCACCAGAGGATTTCGCTGCACATGATCGCGGTCGGGGATTCTCGGGCCGTCTCCAGCAGCTCCTCCAGCGCCCGTTGAAAAACGGGAGTCTGCATGTAATCGGCGTAGCCCTGAAACGAGGCGTTCTTCCAGGCGGTGTTGACGGAGTCGGGACGCGCGTTTCGGCGGCCTCCCAACGCCTCCGTATGGCGGTAGGCAATGCTGTGAACCGGGAGCGCCGCTGCAAGCGAATCCCGGTTGAAGTGGGGCCATTTGCGGCTGCCAGGATAGCGGCGCACATCCACGAGGGTCTCGATACCGGCAAGCCGCAGGCGCGCGAGCAGATCTTCGAGGCTCGTATTCGAATGACCGAGGGTGTACAGGGTGGGAGAGGCGCTCACAAGCAGTACCTTCCCCAACTCGCGTGTGGCTTAAACGGCAGGAAGGGAAGCGGGTGGGGGAGAAAAGCGGTGGGCCGGGTTGCCACGCCGGTCCCAGCCGGAACTCCGTCAGAAGTAGAATCGCAGCGCCATTACTATGCAAGCGCTCCCCTCTCGAACGGATCCTCGGAGGGGAGCGGCAGCGTTTTCATTTGCGGAGGAGTCTCCGAGTGGAGGGCGGCGCGAGGGTAACGAGATGTCTCCCCTCTCAATGAATGCAGCGCCGCCTCACGGCCTACGCCGCCTGGAGGTGAAACGAAAGGGGTTGATAGGTGCGAACCCGGTTGCGTCCCGCCTCCTTCGCGACGCAGAGCGCGTCATCCGCCTCTTCGATCAGATCCTCGACGGTCTTGCGCTCGTCCCGGCCCACAGCGGAGATTCCGGCGCTGATCGTGACCGTTCCGGTGGGCGGATTGAGGAGATGCGGGAGATCGAGCGCCTCGACGGCACGGCGGATCCGGTTCGCGACGATGGCGGCATCCTCCTGGGTCTGCTCCGGCAGGATGACCATGAACTCCTCTCCCCCGTACCGGTAGATCGTGTCTCCCTTGCGTCCGTGTTCCTGAAGGGTCCGCGCGACGGCCGCCAGGGTCTCATCCCCGCGCCGGTGGCCGTAGCGGTCATTGTAGGCTTTGAAATGATCGATATCGAAAAGAACGATGCTGTAGGCGTGGCCGTAACGCTCCAACCGAGCCTTCATGACTTCCAGATCTTCGTGCAGCCGCAGGCGATTGCCCAGGCCGGTGAGCGGGTCCCGGCGAACCTGCTCGAATTGCTCGGAATGGAGCCGTTGCACCTCCATCTCCGCCTGCTTCCGCTCCGTGATCTCCTCATGAGAGACGACGATCCAGTTCCGCCGCCCCTGGGAAAAGCGAGACGCCCGCGCCATGAACCAGCACTCCGGGCCGTGGCAGGGATATTCATGACTGAAGGAGTGGATCTGGCCGGAAAGCAGCTTTTTCAGCCCTTTGGAGATCATCCGGTGGTCGTCCGGCCCTCTTCCGTCGGGGAAGAGGGAGGACCGGAAGATATTCGCTCCGACTCCGCACGCAGAGTCGGACTCGCCGCTTCCGGCCATGATCTCCCGCCACGCGCAGTTAACCGCGAGTAGAGTCCCGTTTTCCGCGATCACGGCGGCGTGGCCGGGAAAGCCATCGAGAGTGCCCTGCAACAGGAACTCCGATTCGGCGAGAGACGTGTGCATCTGCGTCTGCTCGCGGCGGGCGCGACGGTGAATCCAGGAGAAACCGGCCGCCAGAAGAAAGAACCCGGCTGCGCCGATGGGGAATCGAACGGGAGTCCCGGTCCGCTGCCCGCCCAGGAATTCGGCGACTCCAAAAGCGATGCTCAACACCATCAGCGCGCCGGGAGGACTGAATACGCTGCTGCCGAGACGCTTCCAGGTGTTGAGCGCGTATTCGGCGTTCACGGGATCGACAGTGACCGACTTCATTTTCATCCCTCAGAGGTTGTTCGGAAAAATAATCGCATAAATAAGCTGACCGGCAGAGTCTTGCAAGTGGGCAGGGAACGCCTTCGATCCTACAGGCGTGGAGAAGACCTCCACGCCGTCCCCTTGTTTCATGAGATCATTCCACCTTCGTAAAGGAATTTGACCCGTTCATGTGCCGATTGCGACCTGCCCAAATGGACAGGGTCACGCGCGATAGACCTGCGCGTGACCCTGTCGATCATGCGATCCCCTCCCGCTACGGGGCATTCA
>JAHWJO010000636.1 GCA_019348365.1 Armatimonadota bacterium
TACCTCCCACCCAAACCCGCTGACTTATCTCCTTTCTTTTTACACTACATCTCTATTCTGAATAGAAACGAGCCTTTAAGGATACAAAACGCGATGTGCCGGCTTATCGTGCCCCATTGGGGAAATCGATAAGCCGGCACATCGCGTTTCTAACGCTCGTGAGCTGTCCGTTATTTTCCGTTCGAGCTGCGGTGGCTGCGTTTCGTCGCCAACTGCTCCAGCTTGTCGATCAGCACGTCCACATCCTCGGAGAGGATCTCGTCCAGAGAAGTCGCATGGTTGGCCGTGTTCTTCGACAGCCAGCCGAGGAACGTCGGGGATTGCACGTTGCCGCCGCTCATGTCCACCGCCGCCTCGATCTGAGCCCGCTGCTCGTCATCGAGCTTCACGGCGGAAGACCGACGGGAGGATTTCGCGGCTTTCCCGTTCGGAGCGGGGGGAGTATCTCCGATCTCGGGTTCCGTGCGGGCTTTCTCGACGGTCTTCTCTACCGGGCGAGCCGCGCGAGGCGCTTCCGGGGCTTCATGACGAGCGGTCTCCTGTCGTGATGCTTCTGGTGGGGACTGGGATACGCCCGCATCCTCCGGCTCGTCCTCCAGGTCCGCCTCGCGGATCCCGCCGATCTTGCCATGATGACGGTCGTCCCAGGGGCCGTGGTAGCCCACGGCGGCGAGGGATTTCTCCAGCGCGGGTTTCGGGATGAGCCCGCCCTGCACGCCCTGAAGCTCGTACAGATACCGGCCCACGCCGACATGAACGGCGCAGCGCTTGAAGCAATCGCTGACGGCGTGCTTCGCCTGCTTGGACTGTCCCTTGCCGGCATCCGGCGGGGCGCTGCCCCGATCATGGAATTCCATCGTCTGCCCGTTCGGGTGGTGGATGATCAGGACCCCGTCCTGATGCATCACGCCGTTGCTGTCCACCATGCCGGGACCGGCAAGCTTGAAGCTCCACTGCCACGGCAGCGCCTCGTCGAGACGGGTCATAACCACGCGGGCGGTCACGTACGCGGCGACGTACGGATAAGTGCGCATCCGGACTTCCGCCGCCTGGAACGGGGCGAGGAGCGTCTGTTTGACTTCTGGGGTGAGTTCTTTCAATGGAATCCTCCGTAGGGGCAGGGGGACGGAAGAAAAGACCGTACCCCTTATCGCCCAAAACCGCGCCTGCGGCCCTCGGTCTTTCGTGCAGTTCTACAGTTATCGGAAGCCGGAAGGAAAGCTTCTAGAGCGGCTTCCCCCACAGCATAAAATTCTATGTCGCTTCTGTTAATTATTATACGAACTTTTGTTCGTGATGTCAAGAAAATGCGCCTTTTTCACGGTTGACATGTCAGATATACAGAGGGACAGAGGGGCACGGAAATTTCATCCATCTCAGTCCTCCCTACATTGGACCCGTCAATTGAGTAGGGGATGCCCAAACGGGCATCCCCTGTGACTCTTTAGCTATTTCTTTTGATATCTAATCGTCGCCGCTTTCTTTGCGGTGCCGGTTGGGGCCGCGTTCACGACCGCGTCCGCGCCGGTCGTGCATCTCCCGCATGTTCTTCTTCAGCTCCTCGAACTGCGCGGGGTTGACGATCCTGCGAATCTCCCGCTGCGTTTGCAGGTGGCGGAACTGAAGGTCGTTCTGGATGCGATTCATCCAGCGCACCGTGTCCCGGATGCGACGCTCGTCCAGATTGTAGCTCTTGTACAGATCACCGAGCTGTACGCGGGCGCGGCGGAGCTGATCGTACATGTGCCGCGTGTCCCTCCGCGCGTCTTCCATGACGGCGCGGAGGCGGGTCTTCTGATCCGCCGTCAGGTCCGACTGCGCCGAAGCTTTCATCGGGAAGGCCGCCAGGCAGGCGATCCATCCCATGAGAATCCATAAAGAGAGCTTATTCAATGATGTAAAACTACGGTTCAATGACTACATCTCCTCTATATACGAAGCCGGGATCAAGGGGTCTCCTCCGGCTTCGTCATCTGATCCACCGCCGCGAACAGGTTATTCATCTGGTCCGCCAACGGATCGTCCACCTCAGGATTGACGTCCTGCGAGGGGGCGGGGATCGGCTGTCTCAAGTACGACTCCTTCACGATGGAAACCGGTGGGGAAGCCGGGGGGGCGGGTTGGAATTGCGTGAACGCGATGAGCCCGGCGGTCACGGCCAATCCCGTGATAAAGGCGGCCACGGGCCGGCGGCCCCAGTCGAACCGGCGGGCGCGAGACGGCTGCATTTCCGGCGCGTTCAGCCCCGTTGCAACCCGGCTCCACATGTCGGAAGCCGGCTCCGCCAGCGGGAGGCGTTCCAGCTCGCGCGCCAGGGTCGCCTCTTCCTGATAGAAAAGGGCGCAGGCGCCGCAACGCTCGAAATGCCGCCGCATCTCGATCGCATCAGTGGGCGCGAGCCGCTGCGCAGAGTAATACGCCAGCCGATTATGACTCTTTTTGCACGTGATGTGATGGGACCTACCGTTGCGGGGCCAGTGTTTTCTTCTGCCGTTGCAGGGAACGCAATTCTTTCGATATAATATTGGCTTTGGATCTCC
>JAHWJO010000162.1 GCA_019348365.1 Armatimonadota bacterium
GGGGCATGGAAGCCGGCGTTGAGGCCGGCCCCTTCCCGGTACCCCGGCGGCGCGCTCCCCGCCAGGGTCTCCAGATACCCCGGATTGAGGGGGCGCACGGTGGCGAGGTCGGAATGGTAGAGGGTGCCGTCCCGGGGTTCGAAAATGTCGCCGGTGGGGTAAGCGAGCTGGGCCGACAGGGCCGTCCCGTTCGCATAGCCGAAGATGCCGGATCCCGCGACCGTAGTAACCGTCCCGTCCGGCGCGATCTTACGGATCCGGTTGTTGAACGTATCCGCAACGTAGACGTTACCGGCGGGGTCGGTGCAGACGCCGTTGGGCTGGTCGAAGGCGGCCGCTTTCCCGACTCCGTCCCGGAAATCCGACCGGCCTGCTCCGGCGAGGGTCGTGACGGAGCCGTCCGGGGCGATCTTCCGGACCACGCTGTTGTTCATATCCGCAACGACGAGGCTCCCGTCGGGGAGGAGCGCGATCCCCTCCGGGCTGCGAAAGCGGGCGCGCGTCGCCCTGCCGTCCACGTAGCCGGGCGCATCGAACGAGCCGGCGACGGTGCGGACCGTCCCGTCCGGTTTCAGCACGCGGACCCGTTCGCCGTAGTACTCCGTGAAGTACACGTCGCCGTTGGGCGCGAGGGCCAGGTCCCACGGGTCGAACAGGTAGATCTCCAGGGCGGGACCGTCGTCCGCCTTTTGCGGATTCGTCCGGAGCACGTCTTTCGGGAGCACGCGCCGGTACGGGCCGGACCCCGCCACGTCGTACACGATGGGCCCGATGTCCCGGACCGGGGTGAGTCCCGCCGCCGCCCGCAGGACCTCGATCACGTCCGGCACGTTGATCACCCCGTCGCCGGGGGACCAGTGATGGGCCTGGGTCGTGGGGGTGCCCCCGACCGGCCAGGCATCGGCCAGGATGTTTTCCCGTCCGGTGGGCCGGCTCAGGCCCATGATCCGCTGGAGGATCTGGACGGCATCCTTCTGCGTCACGGCATTGTCCCCGTCCACATCCCCGATTCGGGCGGCGGCGCATGGGCGAACCCCCGCCAGCGTTCCGGCCAGAAGGAACGAAATCAGAAGCCCGGTTTTGAGGAGGGAAGGGGCAGGCGTGTTCCTGGCGAGCCTGTGAGGCTCCCTTTTCGTCCCGCGCCACCCCGGTTCATAGAGATGGGTGGCGCATGCCTGACCACGTTGAGTTCGCACTTCGCCCTGCTTTCGACTCCATTTGACGCACCGGAGACTCCGGCTCCCCCGGGAAACCCGTTTATCCCAGCATATCAGAATTCCTCCGGCCTTTGAAGGAAGTTATAGCGGCAGGACGACAATGCGGTTGATCCACTCTTCTGCTTCCGACGCCGTCCAGATCAGCAGCAGTTCTTCAATCGCCTCCGAGATCGGTCTGCCTTGAAGTAGGATGAGGACTCCGGGGCTGTCGTTCGCCTCGATGAACCGGGCGAAGTGACGGGGCATGGTGCGCTTGTCGTGCGAGACGAGGAGACGACCCTGACGGGCTGCGACCGAGAGGACTTCATCATCCGGGAGGTCGAGAATCCCTCCCTCGGCGGGAGTGGCAAACTCAATGAGCGGCTGACGGCGCTTCTCCCTGTGAGGATGGCGTGATCCAGGTCTGCGTCCGCCTGAAATCGTAGCTTCAAGAGGCTGGCTGGGCGTTGCGGGCGGCCCGAACTTTCCTGACGAGCGCGGCATTCTTCTCGTGAGTTTCTTGTCGCAACGTCTCCGACTGTACTTCACCGTCTTTCAGGTAAGCATCAATCTCGTCCTGGTGGGAAAGATAAAATGCGATAGCGCCGTAGACCTGCTCCAGCGTCACGGCAGGATAATGATGCACGATGTTTTCCGGGGAGCGCCCTTCGCGGTAAGCATAAACGATAGAGTCGAGAGAGACCCGCGTTCCGGCGATCCAGAGCGCGTTCTCCCGTTCTTCGATATAGGTTCGGTTCCTCATTTTCAGCTCCACGTCGCCCTCCGACTTTAGTATATCATACAGAGCCTCCGGTCCTGTTACCCTGACGGGAGGGGGAGGGGGTCTCTAAAAAGCAAGTCGCCGGGTCCTGGTGAGACCCGGCGACTCTGAACGAAGATCCGATTGTGTGGTGGAGTCCGATTAATACCGATAGGTGTCCGGCTTGTAGGGCCCGTCCACCGAGACGTCGATGTAGTCCGTCTGCTTCTCCGAGAGGACCGTCAGCTTCGCCCCGATCTTCTCCAGGTGCAGCCGCGCTACCTCTTCGTCCAGCTTCTTCGGCAGGGTGTATACGCCCACCTCGTACCGGTCCCGGTTCTTCCAGAGGTCGATCTGCGCCAGCGTCTGGTTCGAGAAGCTGTTCGACATCACGAAGCTGGGGTGGCCCGTCGCGCAGCCCAGGTTCACCAGTCGGCCTTCCGCCAGCATGAAGATCGCGTGGCCGTCGGGGAACGTATACTGGTCCACCTGCGGCTTGATGTTCGTCTTCACCACGCCGGGGGCGGTGTTCAGCTTATCGATCTGGATCTCGTTATCGAAATGGCCGATGTTGCAGACGATGGCCTGGTCCTTCATCCGGCTCATGTGCTCGAACGTGATGATGTCCAGGTTGCCGGTGCAGGTGACGTAGATGTCCGCGATCCCCAGCGTGTCCTCCACCGTGGTGACCTGATAGCCTTCCATCGCCGCCTGAAGTGCGTTGATCGGGTCGATCTCGGTCACGATGACCCGTGCGCCGAGGCCCCGCAGCGACTGCGCCGAGCCCTTGCCCACGTCGCCGTAGCCGCAGACGACCGCGACCTTGCCCGCCACCATCACGTCCGTCGCCCGCTTGATGCCGTCCACCAAAGACTCGCGGCAGCCGTACAGGTTGTCGAACTTCGACTTCGTCACCGAGTCGTTCACGTTGATGGCCGGGACTAAGAGCGTCCCTTCGGCCTGCATCTTGTAGAGCCGGTGGACGCCCGTGGTGGTCTCCTCGGAGACGCCGCGCCAGTCCGCCACCACGTCATGCCAGCGGTTGGGGGTCTCCCGGTGGATCCGCTTGAGGAGGTTCTTGATGACCTGCTCCTCTTCGCTGCCGGCGGGGCTGTTCACCCACTCGGCGTTGCCGTTCTCCAGGTCGAAGCCCTTGTGGATCAACAGGGTGGCGTCGCCGCCGTCGTCCACGATGAGCTGGGGACCTTTGCCGCCGGGGAAGCTCAACGCCTGGTCGGTGCACCACCAGTACTCTTCGAGGGTCTCGCCCTTCCACGCGAAGACCGGCACGCCCGCCTCGGCGATGGCGGCGGCGGCGTGGTCCTGGGTGGAGAAGATGTTGCAGCTCGCCCAGCGCACGCTCGCGCCAAGGTCCACCAGCGTCTCGATCAGGACGGCGGTCTGGATGGTCATGTGCAGCGATCCGGTGATGCGGACCCCGTCGAGGGGCTTCTCGGCGGCGTACTTGCGGCGGATCGCCATCAGGCCGGGCATCTCCTGCTCGGCAATCGTGATCTCTTTGCGGCCCCAGTCGGCCAGGGAAATATCCGCGACTTTGTAGGGCAGGGGGGTTTCAGTAGTGACAGGGGGTTCGGTCAATAAACTGCTCATCAGGGTTACCTCCAGGGGCTATTATATCACAACTCTCCATCAATGTATCATGATTTATTGATAGAATCCATAAGGAATGAGAAGCGCAGTCGGGAGAGGTGAAGATGCTGAAATGGCTGAGGCTCTTGGGGGACACGGCGCGGGTCCGGATCCTGAGGCTGCTCGCCCGGGAGGACCTGAGTGTCGCGGAGCTTCAGGAGATCCTCGGCATGGGGCAGAGCCGGATTTCGATGCAGCTCTCCCAACTGAAGGGGGCGGGGTTCGTGGAGGTCCGCCGCTCGGGCCAAAAAAGCATCTACCGGCTGTCGGTTCCCCCCGGCGCGCAGGGGATCCTGTCCGAGGTCCTGGAGAACGGCGCGGCGGAGATCCCTGAATGCGCGCATGACGACGAGAGTCTCCGTCTGATCTTAAAGCGCCGCAAGGACCACCTGCGCGGCTACTTCGACGAGCTCGCCGGGCGGTTCGGGCGCCACTACGTCCCCGGCCG
The DNA here is from genome assembly GCA_019348365.1 of Armatimonadota bacterium. Lineage (GTDB taxonomy): Bacteria > Armatimonadota > DTGP01 > DTGP01 > JAHWJO01 > JAHWJO01. The sequence continues at coordinate 4,055 of JAHWJO010000162.1, forward strand.
GAGCTGGAAGGCACTCTCTGAGATGCTGCTGTACCTCCTCCCGCCGCTGGTGATCGCCGACCTGGGCGCGGGAGAGGGGACGCTCGCGCTCCTGATGGCGCGGCGCGCCGAACGGGTGATCGCCGTGGACAGCTCGGAGAAGATGGTGGAGTACGGCCGGGGGTTGATCGAGCGCCATGGCATCCGGAACCTGGAGTACCGGCGGGGCGACATGGAGGAGCTGCCCATCGGACCCGGCGAGGTCGATCTGGTCCTGATCCATCAGGCCCTCCACCACGCGCTCCATCCGCAGCAGGTCCTGGCGGAAGCGTGGCGGGTGCTGCGTCCGGGCGGGCGAATCGCGGTGCTCGACCTGCTCAAGCATGATTTCGAGGCCGCCCATGAGGTTTACGCGGACGTCTGGCTCGGATTCTCCGAAGTGGAATTGATGAAAATGCTCCGCGCCGCCGGATTCATTCAGATCGATCTCGCCGTGGTGGACCGCGCGGAGGAGCCGCCCCATTTTGCCACGATCATGGCAATCGCGGTAAAAGGCGAAGGGGAAACGGCTGAATGAAGGAGAGACGAACGTTGCCCAACATCGGCGAACGGATACGCTGGAACCAGCGAGAGGCAGCGTTATCCCGCACCCTTACCATTGAGTTAACATAAGGCGCATTATCGGATGTGCGGGCCGGTAAAGGAAGGGGAGTCCGGACATGCCGCGCCCTCCCGCATCGCAGAGGATTTCACCGCGTACCACTATCCCCCTGTGCGTCGCATTCCCCTCTGCCGGTTTCGGTCCCCCACGAATGCGGGTACATCATAACGTCTTTACCAGGATCAGAGGAGGAAACCCTTATGGCACAGGATAGCGGAAAAGTCGGCGCGCAGAATCGCGGCGCCGGAGTCAACGCCGGGCGCGAAGCCGAACACCGGGTTCGGGATAACGTGGACGCGGGATCGGACCGCAAGATGGGCTTGCAGCACACCAACGCTGTGACCGATGAAGAATCGAAGGCCAACATCGATCGCGTGGAACAGGAGCGGCCTCTCACCGGCGTCGCCAAGCAGACCGGCGGACTGGAAAAGAACAACGACAGCCGCGACCCCGGACCCGATCTGTCCTCCGTGCAGGGCGTGCAAACCGGAGGCGCCGCCGCACAGGATAGTCCGGTACAGGATCCGTCGCTCGTCTCCACCGCGCAATCGTCGAAGCAGGACTGACCCGGAGACTGGTTCTTCTCTCCCAAACGCTGGATCCCCATGGCCTCCGCTCCCCGCTGTTCGGAGGCATCCGGCACCGGACAGAAAGAAGCCTGCGTTTATTTAAAGGAAGCAAGGAACCAAAGGACCTACCCTCATGGCAGACGACAGACTCGAACGGAATGAAGAGGAGAACGACGGGGCGATCCGGATCGTCGGCGCGGATGCCGCCGATACGCTGCCGGGCGACGAAGTTTCGGTCGTCAACGACCCCGATATCATCGAGGAGACGGATAATCGGGGGATCATGGAGCGCATTCTCGATACGGTTCTCCATGACGAAAACGAGTACATCGATGAAAAAGCCGGCCCGAGCCTCTGATGATTCTTAAAGCTCCTAAAACCTGGGAATCGGCATGGTGCGAAGAGACTCGTTACCCGCGCTTCAGGAAGTAATGAGGTGATACCGATGGACGATTTGAAGATCGAGCGGACCGACGACACCCGGACGGACGATACACTGTCCGGTGAGCGCATCCAGCACGGCATTGACGACAGCCCGGAGGGCGATCCCGCGAAAGGCGCGGTGCTGGGCGGCATTGGCGGCGCGGCGGTGGGAGCGGCGGCGGGCGCGCCGGGAGGACCGGCAGGCATGGCGGTCGGCGCGGTGATCGGTGGCGTTGCGGGCGCGGCGGGCGCGGGCGCGGCGGTCGCCGCCGTGGACAGCGTGGACAACGATAACAACATCACCGGCCTGGGTGATGAGCCGACGAGGGTGGACGACGGCGAGACGCAGAGAGTGAATCGCGACGAAGAGGAAGCCGTCCTCCTCGACACCGAGAACCAGGGAGACCGTCTCACCTGATACCGCAGCATCCATGCGCTTCCAGGTGAGAGATCGACAAAGCCATGCCGGATGGGTCTCCATTCGTCGTTTGAAGGGACAATCTCCGGGGTAGATTCAACTAGCCTCCCACTCCAGTGACAAGAGGGCCTCCATACACATTGACGGGAGACGAGAGTCCTCCTTCACCCCCACCAGCGACACTGACTCAATGAGGAGAAACACCCCATGGCGGATGACATTCGGCGGAACGACGTGGAAATAACGGAAGTGGACGACAATATCCAGCATGGCATCGACGATAATCCCGAAGGGGATGCGACCAAAGGCGCGGTGCTGGGCGGAGTCGGCGGTGCGGCGGTCGGCGCGGCGGCGAGCGCCGCAGCGGGCACGGCGGGCGGCGCGGCAGCCGGAGCGGCGGCGGGCCTCCCCGGAGGACCGGCGGGCATGGCGATCGGCGCGGCCATCGGCGGCGTGGCCGGGGCGGTGGGCGGCGGCGCGGCCACGGCTGCCGTGGACAGCGTGGACAATGACGATAACGTCACCGGCCTGGGCGACGGAGTCAGCCGGGAAGACGGCGACGATACGGACACGATGAGAACCGACACCGTTACGACGGACACCACCCGAAGAATCGATTGATCCTTCAGCTCGCCCCAGAATGATTGCAAATGAACAGGCTGCCGGAATCATCCGGCAGCCTGTTTTGTCGGGTGGTGTCGGGAGAACGGGCTTCGGGAATGGGCATTCCATGTCTCAGAAGCAAGGGTGAGAAAGTATCCGCCTCCCTTCCGGGTATACTCCGTGTCGTAATTGCCCGCGAATCAATTCGCCGAAATGGGTCATGAGATGACTGTTTGACCCTGCAAACGCATTCGGGACAGCCTCTCCCCCGGCGTGATATAATGCAATTCCGGCAATCGGGTGCTGGGAGCTTATCGCCGGATGACGCGATGCATCCTCCCCTTCCCTCCGCTTGTCCTGCTACATAGAGAGTTCTTAACCGATTTTATTCGCGTCCCCTTCATTACGCGCTATTCTTTGAGTGATCTAAAGGAAAACCTAACTGTGTCTGTGATGATGAAGCCCCCCCTCGCCGAAGAGATCCAGCGCCGCCGGACCTTCGCCATCATTTCGCACCCGGACGCCGGGAAGACCACCCTCACCGAAAAACTGCTCCTCTACGGGGGCGCGCTCGACCTCGCCGGGGCGGTCAAAGCCAAAAAGAACCAGCGCAGCGCCACCTCCGACTGGATGGCGCTGGAGCAGGAGCGCGGCATCTCCGTCACCTCCACCGTGCTCCAGTTCCCCTACAACGGGTTCCAGCTCAACCTGCTCGACACCCCCGGCCACCAGGACTTCAGCGAGGACACCTACCGCACCCTCATGGCCGCCGATCACGCCGTCATGCTCATCGACAGCGCGAAGGGCGTGGAGCCGCAGACGATCAAGCTGTTCCACGTCTGCCGGAAGCGGGGCCTCCCGATCTTCACCTTCTTCAACAAGATGGACCGGCCCGGACAGGACCCGCTGGAGCTGCTGGGCGAGCTGGAGGACGTGCTGGGCATCCGAAGCGTCCCGATGAACTGGCCCCTCGGCATGGGCGACACCTTCAAGGGCGTCTACGACCTCCGGACGAAGCAGCTCCACCTGTTCGAGCGGACGCAGCACGGCGCGAAAGCGGCCCCCGTGCAGGTCACCGGCGTGGACGACCCCGCCCTCAGAAAGCTGGTGGACGACCAGACGTATCAGCAGTTCCGCGACGAGATCGAACTGCTGGAAGGCGCGGGAGAGGAATTCGACCGGGAGCGGATCCTGGCGGGGCAGCTCACGCCCGTCTTCTTCGGGAGCGCGGCCAATAACTTCGGGGTGCAGCTTTTCCTCGATACGTTCTTGACCATCGCCACACCCCCCGGCCCGCGCATGACCCCGGAAGGCCCCCTGCCCCCGGAGAGCGAGGGGTTCAGCGGCTTCATCTTCAAGGTGCAGGCGAACATGGACCGCCGCCACCGGGACCGCGTCGCGTTCATGCGCGTCTGCTCGGGCCGGTTCGAGCGGGACATGGCGGTGTACCACCCCCGCCAGGGCAAGAACTTGCGCCTCTCCCGCCCGCACAAGCTGTTCGCGCAGGAGCGGGAGACCGTGGAGGAAGCCTACCCCGGCGACATCGTCGGGCTCATCAACCCCGGCGTGTTCAGCGTCGGCGATACGCTCTACGCGGGCGCGCCCGTGGAGTTCGAGCCGATGCCCCGGTTCGCGCTGGAGCTGTTCGCCACGCTCTACAACCCGGATCCCAACAAGCGTAAGTCGTTCCAGAAAGGGATCGACCAGCTCCGTGAAGAGGGCGCGGTTCAGGTCTTCTACCACGCCGACCGGTCCCGCGAGCCGATCGTGGCGGCGGTGGGTCGGTTGCAGTTCGACGTGGTGCAGTTCCGGCTGGAGACCGAATACGACGTGAAGACGAAGCTGGAGATGCTCAACTACACGCACGTCCGCTGGCTGGACGGCGAGGTGGGGAAGATCAAGGAGATCCGCTGGCCGACGGGCACGGCGCTCGCGGAGGACGTGGAGGGGCGGCCGGTGGGGCTATTCGCGGGGGAGTGGAACCTGAACTACCTGCGCGAGAAGAACCCGGACGTGCGGTTCCTCGACTCGCCTATGGAGTTACAGGAATCCCATCGATAACCCGCAGAGATCATCCTGACCTAATAGACCTCTTGCAAAAGTCAGCAGAGTGTAGAGGCAGAGTGTAGAGAATGGAG
>JAHWJO010000163.1 GCA_019348365.1 Armatimonadota bacterium
TTGATCCGCACGCGAGCCAGGCCCTCAAACATCACGCGTACGGTTCCGTCGGGCACATTCAGGACGTGCATCACTTCGGCAGCCACACCGACCTCGTAGATGTCATCGGGGCCGGGGTCTTCCATCACCGCTTCCCGCTGCGCCGCCAGGATGATGATCCGGTCCTTGGCGCGCGCCTCCTCCAGCGCCCGGATCGATTTGTCCCGGCCCACGTTGAGGGGGAAGATCATGTGCGGGAAGAAAACGTGCTCCCGCGTGGGAAGCATCGGCACGATTTTGGGGATTCGCGTTTCTTCGTCGTCGAGCAAAATATCGTTATCAGACAATCGGTCCACCTATGGTTACAGGGGTCAGGGGTCGGGGGTCAGGGATCGGTGAGGTTTTCAGGTCAACGGAATAGATCCGCCTTCCCGAAGTTTTCCCGATCCCCGGTCCCTGACCCCTGATCCCCGATCAAGAAGCTGCTTTCATCTCGCTGATGGTGATCAGCGTCGGGTCTTTGCGTTCCCGGATCGTATCGCCGGTGACGATGCACTTTTTCACGTCTTTTCGGGAGGGGATCTCGTACATGATGTTCATCATCGTTTCTTCGATGATCGTTCGGAGGGCGCGAGCGCCGGTACTCCGCTTCAGCGCCTCCTGAGCGATGGCGTGCAGCGACTCGTCGTCGAAATGGAGGTCCACGCCGTCCAGGGCGAAGACCCGCTGATACTGCTTGACCAGGGCGTTGCGCGGCTCCTTCAGGATACGGACCATCGCGGTCTCATCGAGGGGGTCGAGAGTGGAGATGACCGGCAGCCGGCCGATGAACTCGGGGATCAGGCCGTAGCGCAGCAGGTCCTCCGGCATGACGTGGGCCAGGATCTCCGCCGACTGCTCCGACTTGTCCTTCATCCGGGCACGGAAGCCGATGGACTGGCTGTGCAGCCGCCGCTCGATCAACTCGGTGAGCCCCTCGAACGTGCCGCCGCAGATGAACAGGATATTGGTCGTATCGATCTGCACGTACTCCTGCTGGGGATGCTTCCGCCCCCCCTGCGGCGGCACGTTGGCGACCGTCCCTTCGAGGATCTTCAGGAGCGCCTGCTGCACGCCCTCGCCGCTCACGTCACGGGTGATGGAGGGGTTGTCCGTCTTCCGCGCGATCTTGTCGATCTCGTCGATGTAGATGATCCCCTTCTGGGCGTTCTGGATGATCTGCTGGATGTTGGAGCCTTCTGCCGACTGGAGGAGCTTGAGAAGGATGTTCTCCACGTCCTCGCCCACGTACCCGGCTTCGGTCAGGGCTGTGGCGTCCGCCATCGCGAAAGGGACCTTGAGGAGACGGGCCAGCGACTGCGCCAGGAGGGTCTTGCCCGATCCCGTGGGGCCGATGAGCAGGATGTTGCTCTTGGAGATCTCCACGTCCGAGAGAGGCACGTTGATCCGCTTGAAATGGTTGTACACCGCCACGGCCAGGGAGCGTTTCGCGCGGTCCTGCCCCACCACGTAATCGCTGAGGATGCGCGCGATCTCCTTGGGCTTGGGCAGGCCGCCCAGCATCCCGAACTCATCCTCCTGGAACATCTCGTTGCGGATGATGTCGTTGCAGAGATCGATGCATTCCACGCAGATGCCGCCATGGAGACCCAGGATCAGCTTCTTGACCTGCTCCCGGGGCTTGCCGCACAGTAAGCAGCGCATGTTGTCACGGTCGGCGTTTGCTCTTGCCACGTAGGATACCCCCTGTTTGGACGGTGATTCGATAAAACGGGTGATTCGGATGAAACGGTTGAAATGGACAGCACGGTCAGCGCGGCAGATGGGGCGGGTAACGGCGGTAAGACACCGCCTGCCGTCGCCCATTCACTGCCGGGGATGGCCATGCCTTCGGTTTCAATTCGGCGGTTTGAGGCGAGGACTTTATAACTTTACCCCGTGTTCTTTATTATCCCAAATTCCCGGCCAGTCTGTGAGGGATTTCGACACGAATTTCAGGCGGATGAGGCAAAGAAGCTTCGCTATCGACCGGGGAGGAAAAACGGGGGCGGTCCACTCGTAGGAGGAGAGAAACCGGAGAAGGGAGAGAAGGGGGCCACGCCCTCTGAAAAGTGCCACCCCGTAGCGTTTCGTGCAAAGGCAGGGAGGCGGGCGCTCGATATGCTTGCTCGTGGCTGGCGGGAATGAGCGTTTATCCCCCGGAATCGAGTTGTCCCCACCGGAGGCCCATCCGGCCGGCAATCAACCGTTGTGGAGGACGGGAACGAGGGAGGAGAGACAGCGTTACCGCAGGATGCCCCTCTCCTCCTCCCTCGTAAGCGTTGTTAGCGGGTCTCTTCGGAACGGGCGGGCTCCGGGCTGCCCCCGGACAGGCCTGCACGCCCGCCACCGTCGCCTAACGAGGCGACGGAATCCCCGAGGAGGGCGTGAGGCCGATCATCTCCCCGCGTTTCACGGGTGATGATCTCGTCCACCAGGCCGTATGCCTTCGCCTCGTCCGCATCCAGGAACCGGTCGCGCTCAGTGTCCAACTCGATCCGTTCCAACGGCTGGCCCGTATGCTTGGAAAGGATGCCGTTCAGCCGGGTCCGCATCTTGATGATGTGGCGGGCGTGGATATCGATGTCCGTCGCCTGTCCCTGAAGCCCGCCCAACAGCGGTTGATGGATCATCACTTCGGAGTAGGGCAGGCAGTAACGCTTTTCCGGATGGCCCGCCGCGAGCAGCACCGCGCCCATGCTCGCCGCGATCCCCACGCAGATCGTCGCCACGTCCGGCGCGATCATCTGCATCGTGTCATAGATCGCCAGTCCGGCGGTCACGCTGCCTCCGGGGCTGTTGATGTAGAACTCGATGTCCTTGGTGGGGTCCTCTTTCTCCAGGAAGAGGAGCTGCGCGATGACGATGTTGGCGAACATATCATCGATCGGTCCGCCGAGAAAGATGATGCGGTCCCTCAGCAGGCGGGAGTATATGTCCATCCCTCGCTCGCCGCGCGGGGTATTCTCCACCACGTACGGCACGAGGTGATTGTAGATACTCAGATTGGAGTCTTTGGGGTCCATGGGTTAGCTCTCTTTCTCTTCGCTGGAGGGTTCGGTGGTTTCCGCCTCCGAAGGTTCCCCGGCGACATCCTGCGGCGCGCCTTCGGTTCCTTCGGTTACCGCTTCGGCCCCTCGTTGCCGGAACAGACGTGAAACGAGTCCCCCTTCTGGCTTCGGTTCCCCTTCCGCCGGGGTTTCCTCGCCCGCTTCGGGCGGGGCTCCCACCGGAACGAGCTCGTTGTTCTCTTTCAGGAAATCCATGATTTTGCGGTACATGATCCGGTTGGCCGCGCGCTGCGCCGCATCCTCGGTGACGGGCGTTTCGGCGCCTTCCGCTCCCAGCTCCTCCGCCAACTCGGCTTCGGTGACCTTCAGCTCCTGTTCCTTTGCGATCTCCGTCAGGAGCAGCTGCGATTCGATGATGCCACGGGACTGCTCCAGCAGATCGCTCTCCAGGTCGGTCAGCGAACGCTTCTCGTGTTCGAGGTACTGTTCGAGGGAGAGGCCCCGGTGATCGAGTTCGTGGAGGAGAGAGTGCATGCGCTGGGCGGCCATCTGGTCCACCATCTCGCGGGGGTAGGTCAATTGCGAGTTCTCGCGGATGGCGTTGAGCAGCCGCTGCTCGACATCGTCCTGCACCAGCTCCTGCGCCTGGGCCTGAAGCCGCTCCCGCACGTTGTTCCGAAGCTCCTCCATATTCTCCATCCCGACGGACTGGGCGAACGCGTCGTCGAGTTCCGGGATCACCCAGTTGCGGACCTCCTTGAGGGTGATCTCGTAGCTCCCCTGCTTCTCCACGTCGGTGTGGAGCGGCGCTTCGACGGTGATTGTCTCCCCGGCGGAATGGCCAAGGACCGCCTGATCGAGAGGGTCGTCCGAGCTGCCCGCCACGCGGAGCATGGGGCCGCTCTGGTCTTCTTCCCCTTCGACATGGACGACGTAATCGATGGAGACGAAGTCCCCTTCCTCGGCGGGCCGTTCCACCGACTGGAGGGCGGCGCGCTGCTCGCGGAGGCCGTTCATGGAGGCTTCGATATCCTCGTCCCGCACTTCTAAAGAGGGGTATTCGATCTGAATTCCGGTGTAGTCGCCCAGATCGACTTTGGGAGGCGTGGTGAAGGTCGCGGTAAACTGGAGTGGCTCGCCCGGAGTCAGCTCCGGCTCGTCGGCGATCTCCGGCTCGTCGTAGATCTCCAGGCCGCTCTCCTTCACGGCATCATCGATGGCCGGAGGGATGAGCAGGCGAAGGGTGTGCTGCCGGAGGAGATCCTCGCTCATGTAGCGCTGGACCAAGTTTTTGGGAGCCCTTCCCCGGCGAAAACCGGGGACGTTCACGTACGGAGCGACCTCCTTGAAGGCCTGATCCTGGACCTCTTTGACGCGGTCCGCTTCCACTTCGATATGAAGGGCGACTTTACAGGGTTCGAGTTCTTCAACCGTGACGGGCATGGGAATGGAGCCTCAACTGATGAAAGAAGCCAGACGGTTCTGGACGTGAGATTAAGTGTGGGTGAGGGACGAAAAGGAGGAGGAATAGAGGCACGAAACCGACGGAGCCGAAGGAGAATCCGTTAGAGCCGAAGGGGAAGCCTGGATGAGAAACCCGGTCGGGCACGGCGGAATCGGCGTCGGTGTCTCTCCGTTAAAGTAGCTAAAATTCTCGTGATGGATCAAGCCCGTCACGAATCGGGAACGCCAAAGGGAGGGGGAGCCGGTCCGATTAACGGGGGTACGCGAGAAAGCGCCGCCGGCTGCCATCAGCCACGAAGCGGCGCTTTTACGGAGAGCGAAAGCAGGAGACGAGGTTCGAACTCGCGACCTCCTCCTTGGCAAGGAGGCGTTCTACCACTGAACTACTCCTGCAGTGGTGGGGTTAGAGCGATGCCGGGAGGGAACGCTGCGTCCGGGTGACATGTTGACTCCCCGACGGAAGCGGCTGATCCCGACTGTTTTGTCACCGTTGACTCCGGAGAGGAGAGGTGAATGAAGTCGCGGGATGGGCGAGGAGAGACTCGAACTCTCACGGGTTTCCCCACATGATCCTAAGTCATGCCCGTCTACCAATTCCGACACTCGCCCGGCGGGAACCCGAGGATTCCTGGGGTTTGCCTGAACCCGTTGATCCGTCCATAAGAAGGGCAGTAGGCCGTATAGGATTCGAACCTATGACCCGCTGATTAAGAGTCAGCTGCTCTACCAACTGAGCTAACGGCCCGCCGTACAGAACATGCCGGATTGAGAGCGCGGAGGGGGCGCGACGGACCCGTCTCCTCGACACACCGGTTAGTATATCAGAGGCGATCCCGCCTGTCAATGTTTTTACGGGCGAATTTCGTCGGAATGAGCGTGTCATCGCAGATTCATCAGCCGTTGACACCCTCTGAATACGGAGGGTCTATCTGCTGAAAAAGAGCTTGCAAATCAGAGAAGGCGCTCAGCATTTTGAAAGGCTGCGTCCATTCCAGGGCTTAAATGATCTTTTGGCAGCCGATGACCGGGAAATCCGTTCCGTACCATAAAAAGAAATGGATTGACACGCTCTCAAGCCGGAGAGATAATGAATCAGAGCGAACCCCATTTGTTCTTCAATGATCTATAAAACGGGGATCTATTCAACCGCTTCTTCTACCCTTTCTCCCTCACATTTACTGCTCATTATTCGACGACTCCCGCCATCTACTTGAGACGCATCCTCCATTTTATCGTCATTCTCGCCGGCCTCATGCTGGGGACCTTCATGGTCTCGGCGGCGCGGACCTCATGGTCCGTGCATCAGGGGAACGGACGTCTTCAATCCTCCGAGTACCCGGCGTTCCCCTCCCCTGCCCTCCCGCAGCGGCTCCTGATTGTTTCTCCACACCCCGACGACGAGACCCTGGGCTGCGGAGGGCTCATCCGACGCGCAACGGCGCAGGGCATCCCCGTCACCATCGTCATCGTGACCAACGGCGACGCCTTCCCATGGGCGGTGCAGCGCGCCTACAACAAAATCCGGCCATCCTCCTCCGACTACATCCGCTTCGGGGAGCTTCGCCAGAAAGAAACCCTGAAAGCGCTGGGCGAACTCGGAGTCGCAAAGAAAAACATCATTTTCCTCGGCTACCCGGATCGGGGCTTAGAACCCCTCTGGATGACGCACTGGGATTCTTCCAAACCCTACAAAGCCCTGAAGACCCGCCGCACTCGCAACCCGTATCCCGGCACGTACCGGCCCCGCGCCGCGTACACGGGGGAATCCCTGACCGAAGACCTCCGGAACATCCTCCAGGCCGTTCGCCCGACGGACCTCTTCTTTACCCACCCGAACGACGATCACCCCGACCACGCGTACCTGAGCGGCTTCATTCTCGCCGCGCTGAACCGCCTGGATCCGAAGTCGTGGACCCCGGAGAATGGCATCGCGAAGGCGGACGGCCGGATGGAGGGGTTTCACCATACCCTCCCCGGACTTCGCCTGCACACCTTTCTCGTCCACCGGGGTAACTGGCCGACCCCGCAGGGGTATCACTCCGGGGAACGCCTGCCTCCCCCGGCGGCGCTCGCCCGGCTGGATACCCGGTGGCGTACCCTGGACCTTTCTGCGCCGGAAAAGACCGCGAAAACGAAGGCGATCCGGGAGTACAAGAGCCAGCTCCGCGTTCGACCCGGCGCGCGGTTCCTTCTGAGCTTCGTCCGGGAGAACGAGCTGTTCGGAGAGTACCGGTTCCTCCGGTCCGTCCCTCCGGCGGAGATCGGCCAGCGCTATACGACGCCGTGGTTCCTCACCCTCGACCCCACCGACGATAAAGTGCCCCGCGACCTGGAACCCGGCGCGGACCTTCAGGAAGTGGCGCTGCGGCGCGTGGGGGACGACCTGGTCGTGCGGGTGATGACGCGCGGGGACATGTCCCGGTGGGTTCGCTACCGGATCAATCTCCACACGCTGGGCTCCACTAAAGCCCCGGCCCCTCATCGGTACGTCGTGCGCTACCGGTCGAAGCGGCTGGCGGGAGATGTGCCGTGCGCCTGGGAGCGCGATGCCCTGGAAGTGCGGATTCCCCTCAGCCGACTGGGGAACACTCAGAAAATCATGGTCAATGCCGAGACGATCGTGGGGGGGATCGTAGTAGACCGTAGCGCGTGGCGAGGTTACGCCACGAACGAAAGCCCGGTCGCCGGACGGTAGATGCATCGTTCTGAGCGGGTGAGATGCACGAATCGAACGTGAGCGACAGGTATGGAATGACCTCGTAGAGATTCCGTCGGGTGCCGGCCTGAGAGGTTGAGGGAGTCAGATTGAGAGGGAGCCAATTGCCGCGTTTTCCATTGAAGAGCTTTATATTGACGGGGCTGCTCGCCTGTGGCCCCTTCCTCTCCGCTTCCCCCGCATGGAGCGGGGCAAACGGGGACGCCGACGGCAACGCGAAGGTCGAAGTGCCCGACGCGGTGCTCGTCCTCCGTTCCGCCGTGAAGCTGCACGCGCCCACCCTTTACGAGATCCTCCGGGGGGACCTCTCCGACAACGCCGATCTCGACGTCGCCGACGCCATCGGTATCCTCCAGGTCGTCGTCGGGATGAAGCCCGCCCCCTCACCGGCGCCCCTCCTCTCCTTCCCGAAGATCCGACTGAAACTCGCCGATTCCATTCTATCTCCTCAGGAGAAGCTGAGCTTCAACTGGGAGGTGGAAGACGCCGATCCCTCCCTGGAGCTTCAGGTGCTGCTTCAGGAGCCGGGGACGGCGGTGTCCGCTCTCCCGCCGAACCGCTCCCTCATCCCCGGCGTTCGCCCCGCTACCGGCGTCGTTCACTCCCTCAAAGCCGACCAGTCCTGGGATTCTGCCCCGGCCCCGTACCTGAAGCCGGCAGTTGCCGGATCGGCGGAAGCCGCGCTGCCGAACGCGAGCGTCGGGGAGTGGCGGGTGAGCGCCGTCCTGAAGGAGACCGCCACCGGAAGGGTCGCGGCGCTGGACAGCGCGACGCTCCTGGCGACGGACAAGCCGGGCGTGAAGCTCTCGCTGAACCGGTCGCTGGCGAACACGGGAGACCCCCTGCGGGCGAGCGTGTCGCTGGCGGGCGGGGCGCACCCGAACCTGGTGGCCCTGATGAGCTGGCTCGTTACTCCGGACGGCAGGCAGGTGAGCCTCCCCGGCCTCTCCCCGGAGTTCCAGCCTGCCTACGAGGGACCGGCTTCGGATGCCGAGATCAAGCTGCTGGACCGGGAGTTCGGGGAGCCGGGGAGCTATCGCATCAACGTGCGCCTGATGGAGCGCGAGACCGGCAAGCTGCTGGGGTGGGCGGAGGCCGGATTTCAGGTCTGCGACACGCCGGTCGCGGTTACCGGAGTCGTCAAAGGGGCGGACGGGCAGCCGCTCGGAGGGGGGACGCTCGCCTACGCGACGGTGGAAGTGGTGGATCTGGACGACCTGCAGATGCAGACGGCCCCGATCAAAGCCGACGGGACCTACACTCTTTCCCTCCCGCCGGGACGATACGCTGTCACGGCCAGCATCTGGGATTCGAAAGGCCGCCACCGGGCGGAACATCCGGGGATCTTCACGGCGGCGTGCGAGGGAACGGCGAAGACGCTCGACCTCACCGCAGCCGCTCCCACGGGAGAAGGGTGGACACCTCCCGCCGCCCCGAGTCCGATGAAAAAGCCGGCGCCGATCCCGCTCCAGTCCTCCCCTGCGGATTGCCTCCCCAAGCCGGGGGTGTTCATCTCCTACAAGAACAACGCACTTCCCCCCAACCAGGCCAAAGCCTATCTGGGTGACTTCGCCAGTTTCATCCGACGGAGCGCAGGGCCCGATGTCTCTTTCCTCTCGATCCTGGAGC
>JAHWJO010000164.1 GCA_019348365.1 Armatimonadota bacterium
CAGCCCGGCCGGGATCGTCAGCGAGCCGCGAACCGGTTCAGCGCGTCAACGGTCAGCCCGAGGAAGGTGTTGCCGCCCCCGTGGCCGGCGTCGTCGAGGACGTGTAGCCGGCTGGTGGCCCAGCGCTGGGACAGTCGCCAGGCGGTCTCCAGCGGGCTGCTGACGTCGTAGCGGCCGTGGATAAGCACGCCGGGAATCCCGTTGAGAATGGCCGCGTCGCGCAGCAGCTGGTCCTCGCCGAGGAAGGCGGCGTTGCGCCAGTAGTGTGTGACCAGCCGCGCGAAGCGCACGCGGAACTCCGGGTCGTCGTAGCGCGGGGAGAGCGCGGGGCAGTTGGTGATCGGGGCCGTGAACCGGGAATTCGGATGGGCCGCCGAATTCTCCCCGCTCCACGGGTTCCCCTGCCAGTCTCGGAGGTCGTCCGGCGGGGTGTCGTCCATCCCCTCCCACCAGGGCAGGCCGTCCGGCGTGACGGCCACGTTCGTGAAGAGGGTGTCGTGCTGGATCGTCGCCATGGCGACATCATTGGTCTCCCAGTTCGTGCCCGGCGCGACCCCGAAGAACCCGGCTTCGGGGTTCACGGCCCGGAGCCGCCCGTCCCGCCCGACCCGCAGCCACGCGATGTCGTCCCCCACCGTCCGGACGCGGTACCCCTTCTCCTCGAACTCCGGGAAGTTCAGCATGGCGAGGTTCGTCTTGCCGCAGGCGCTCGGGAAGGCCCCCGCCATGTAGATCGTCTCCCGGCCCGGACGGTCCAGGCCCAGGATGAGCATGTGCTCGGCCATCCAGCCCTGCTCGCGAGCCGTGGCGCTGGCGATCCGGAGCGCGTGCGCCTTCTTCCCCAGCAGCGCGTTCCCCCCGTAGCCGCTCCCGAAGCTCCAGATGAGGCATTCGTCCGGGAAGTGCATGAGGTACCGGCGCTCCGGGTCCAGATCGCCGAGGGAGTGCAGCCCGCCCACGTACGTGCCCGACGCTTCGATGTGCCGCAGGGCGAGGTCCCCGACTTTGGTCATCAAGTGCATGGACGCGGCGACGTAGGCCGAATCGGTGATCTCACATCCGGCCTGACTGAAGGGGGAATCCGCCGGACCCATCAGGTAAGGAATGACGTACATCGTCCGGCCCTTCATGCAGCCGCGATAGAGGGGGTGGAGCTTCTCCTTCGCCTCTTGTGGAGCCATCCAGTTGTTCGTCGGCCCGGCATCCTCGCGGTCCGGGGTGCAGATGAAGGTGACCTCTTCGGTGCGGGCCACGTCGTTGGGGGCGCTGCGGTGGAGATAGCAGCGGGGATAATATTCGGGGTTGAGGGCTTGCAGGGAGCCGTCCTGCACCATCCCGGCGAGGAGGCTTTCGTACTCTTGCGGGCCGCCGCGCAGCCACACGATGCGGTCGGGCTGAGTCAGGCGGGCCGATTCTTCCACCCACTGCTGAAGCGGCGTCGGAGAGAAGGGCATAGGGAACTCCCATTAAGTCGTAAGAAATGAGATCTGAGGTTTAAATGGAGCAGCGAGAGGAGGAGACAAGTTTCCACTTTCCGGAGTTGAAATAAGGAATACGGCCCATAGGTTTATCCTGAGCCCGGTGATGAACCTTCTGCCCTTTACCGCCCGGCGTTGAAACATCGGGCTATTTTGGACGAAGCCCGTCTAAAGCCGGGCTGTGGAATTCGGGAGTGCTCTCTCCGGAGAGAACGGTACGGCAGAGGAGAGTCCCGCTTCGAGCGGGACTTCGTACGTAATAGCCCGGTGTTTCAACGCCGGGTGGTGATGGCTGGCTGCATCTTCATTGCCTCCCATACTCGGCCTACTGTAAAGATGTTACCCCGGATGGAAAATCTCAACGCATCGGGCGAAGGGGAGGCAGGAAAAAGCCCCGCCGGAGCGATACCGAACGGGGCTCTTATAGGGATCTCCGGGAGGGCTCTTCGCGGATCATGCTCCGGAGATTACGGCGGGGGAGGCGGGGCGGCAGGGCGCACGTCCGAGATGTTGGTGTTGACCACGAACGACCACTCCCGAACGGTGCGGTTGCCCTTCCAGTCGGCCACCTCCACGCGGACCTGGTGCCGTCCGGAGGGGATCGGCTGCACTGGCTCCCGGCTGCCCGCCTTGGCGGCTTCGAACCGGTAATAGATCAGGCCCCGGTACTCGTCGTACGTGTAGGTCACGGGCTGATTGTCCACCCGCATCACGATGGAGCCGGGATCGATGCCGGAAGCATCATCCGCGACGTTGACGAGGTAGGTGATCGGGGGCCGCCCGGAGATCTCCACGAAACGGTCCGGGGATTCCCCCCAGACCAGCGGCGGGGAAACGTCCGGCGCGTCGAAGCTGAAGCCGAGCAGAGAGCCGTCGTCCACCAGCGCATAGAGCTGGTTGTCGTACACCACCGGAGAGGCCACGACGTTCAGCACGGTGGTCAGGGCGGGATCGGCGGGCCGGGTCTTGTAGACCCAGAGGAGTCGCCCGTCGTCCGTGGTCGCTTCCGTGCCGAAGCCGGTGTCGAAGCCGTAGAGGAATCCCCGGTTGGAACCGACGAAGACCGCATACCTCGGCGACCCGACCGTGTTGGGATTGACCCGCGCCACCACGGGGGAGGAGTAGGCGGGTCCCGCCAATTCCTGCTTCCACCGCTGGCGGCCATCCCCGGTGAGGCCGTAGAAGGTCCCCTGCCGCGTACCGAAGAAAATGCCCTGGTCCGTCACCGCCGGAGTGTTGCTGAGGGTACTGTCCGCCGTAAACGACCAGCGGCGGCGGCCCCGCGAGGCGGTGAGAGCCACCAGGCTGTCTCCGTCCGCCAGGTAAATCAAGTCTCCTTTGATGACGGGGCTGGAGTAGGCGGGCGGCGCCGCGAGGGCATGACGCCACCGGATGACGCGCCGGGGGCGGCGCCCTTCCTGGGGGGCCAGCGCGCGGCTGAGGTCCAGCGCGTAGGCCGACTGATCCCGCGAGACGAAGTAGAGATACCCGTCCGCATAGGCCAGCGATCCGGCGATGGCGTCCCCCGCCTTAAACAGCTCGCCCTGGCCCGACAGCGGCTTACCGGTGCGGGCGTCCAGGCCGACGATGGAGCCGGTCGCCGTCCCGAAGAAGACCTCATTGCCGACGCTGATCGGGGAGGCGGTGATGGGTGCCGCGCCGGAGGGGTAATCCCAGAGCAGGGTGCCGTTGGCGGCGTTGATGGCGTACAGGTGGCCGTCCGCCGCCCCGACGTAGACGATCCCGTTCGCGTAGAGAGGGGTCGTGCGGACGGTGGTCTGCCGTCCCGCCCCCAGCGCGCCGGAAGAGGGGTAGAACCATTCGGCCCCGCCGGTCTCCGGATTGTAAGCGACGACGACATCCCGGGCCACGAAGAAGCCTCGCGTCTGCGCCAAGCCGGTCCGGGCGATGATCGGGGAGGAGGGGTTGACGCCGGGGATGGGGCGGTTGGTGACGTAGCGCCACTTGAGCGACAGCGGCACGGTGATCGGGTGGGGGCTCTGCCCGGAGTGCAGCACGTCGCCCTGGAACATCGCCCAGTCCTGCGCGTGCAGCGGCGCGCCGGACAGGAGGAGGCACAGGGCGGCCAGCGCGGCCCCGCCCCCCACGCGCGCGAATCGTCCCCGGCGGGGAGACGGCGCATCGTCCGACCGCCTTCTCAAGTATCTGAACTTCGACGCAACCTCAGTCACGCGCATCCGTGACCTCCTGAAGATGGTGCATAGAGGGTTTCCTTTGTCGAATATCACGCAGCACGCTCCCCCGTCGTAAGGGTTCCCCGCTTTCCATCGCCCTCCGTCTCCCGGATCGGTCGCCCGGGTTCAACGCGGGTCGGGGGATCGCAAAGGCGGGGCACAGGCTTTGCCGGGCAAAGCGTCGAACAAGTCGGACAAGGAGAGGGAGAATCCGCGTGATAAGTATGACGACAGCCCCTCCGCAGCGTCAATCAGGTCCGGCGCGGGTGAGGGGCGGATCGGCAGAAGTACTGTTGCTTACCCATTCCCCGTCCGGCCTCCGGACCCCTTCCCGAATCCGTAATTCTTGCTCCGGGAAACGGAAGGAGCCGCCGGGCGGGTTGGAGGGAGACTCACGTCCTCCCTCACTCTTTAAGAGGGAAGAAGACCCGTCTCAGGTTCCCGCCCGCCTGCCGCCGCGAGAAGAACGAAAAAAAGCCCTCCCCCGCAATGGAGGAAGGCCGGGAATATGAGCGGTGAAAATCATCTCCGAGAGGAAATTAAGCCCACGTCGGAGAGGGTCAATTATGTTGCAGGCGCAGTTGGAACAACTTTTTCAGCGTGACCATCCGGCGGCGCAGGGCCGCATCGGTGGGCTCGGAAACCTTTCCGGTCACCTCGTCCACCGTGGAAGAGACGATCCCCACCCCCAGATTGGAGATCATGATCGCTTTGAACGCCTCGAAATCCTCCCGCATGACGATGTCCTTTAGAGCCTCACTGAGGAAGCGAGCTTCCTCTTCCAGACTTCTCATTCAGTAATTCTCCTCTAAGCAGTCGCGAGAGAGCCACGGTTCTCTCGCCCAATACATATCGGAGGATAACGGGGAAAACCCCAGACTACGGGGGTGAGAAGTTCAAGCTTCAACGTTCGAGCCGGGGGAGGTGCACAATTTATCAGGAAGAAATCGGGAATCAGCCAAAAAGTGAGAGCAAACGTTTGGAGGTAAAGCCGGCGCAGACCGACTTCGTGCCGTTGTAGCCGCAATTATAATCGCTATAATCGCCGGGCGCCATCCCGCGGACTTCTTGATAGCGCAGATCTCATAGATCACTGCGGGGAGCCGCTTGTCGGTCGGTCCAGCGAGTCTCCCCCGCCGACAGTGGGAGGGGAGGGCAGGGCAGGTTCGGGGGGAGCCCCGGCGGCTGCGGGAGGGGAAGGGGATGAATCGCTTGCCGGAGGCGGGGGGGCGGGCGACGGGGCGGGTGTTGGCGGAGTCGCGGGGAAGAGGGCCGGGCTCCACCAGAGGGTAGAGAAAACTCCCGACGGCGTCGTCGCTGCCGAAGCGAGATTCCTCATCGACTGCGCGACCAGCGCAAGGTCCGGCGCGGTCCCGCCCGTCACCGGTACGAGGACGCGGACTTTCGCGCTCTGAAGGTAGCCGTCCAGCCGGTAGGCTTGCGTGGCGGCTTCGGCGGCGAGGCGGAGCAGGGCCGGGGCAGCCAGCCCCTCTCTGGGACGAATGAGGAGGGTGATCGCCGCCGATTCGGCTCCGGGGTCGATCTGCACATCGACGACCCGGATCTCTCCCTCCTTCGGAGACATCTGAAGCGTGATCGCCCGGTGCAGCTTCCCTTCGCGAGCCGTTTCGATACCGGAAGGCACGAAGACCGGGGCGGGTCGGGACGGGCCGGGGCGGGAGGGCGGGGCCGTCGCCTGATTCTGGGGAGGGCGAAGCCGGGGCGGGAGGTCCAGGGGCGGGGGGTCTCCCGGTTGAGTGATCCAGTTCGGCTCCCCCTGCCGCGCGCTGAGCAGCGCCCAGACTCCCACCGCCATCATCAGGAACGCCAGCGCCAGGGCCGCCGGGATGCCGACCCGCATCCAGAACGGGGGACGAACGGGAACGGACGTGGTGATCTCCGGGTTCAGCAGGCGGTCCAGCTTGGTCCGGTCGGCGGCGTTGTTCGGGTCGAGGTCGAGCGCCATTTGGTACCACTGGATGGCTTCCTCGCGCCGTCCCTGATCCTGGTAGATGTCCCCGATGAGCGAGTGCGCGGTGGAGTTGTGCGGATCGTGGCGCAGCGCATCGACACACTTCTGTATCGCTTCTTCCCACTGCCCGCGCATCCGCGCCAGGTTCGCCGCCGAGAGCCGGGCGAAGGCCGCTTCCGAGTCCCCTTTGGAGGTTTGAGAGCCATTACCGGAGGGGCCGCAGGCGGGGCACTCCGATCCCTCCGGCAGCGGAGTCCGGCAGTGGGGGCAGGTTTCAGACGGGTTCGGTCCGCTCGATTCGATCATGAGGATTCCCGGCGAGGCCTCTCAGGGGGACTCCAGCGTCCGAAACTGGAGGCTGATGTCGAGGGCGTGGACGGAGTGGGTGAGCGCGCCGACGGAAATCAGGTCCACCCCGGCTTCCGCCATGGCCCGGACGGACTCCAGCGTGATCCCGCCGGATGCTTCGGTGAGGGCGCGCCCGCCGATCTGATCCACGGCGGCGCGAAGCCGGTCGGGAGTCATGTTGTCGAGCAGGAGCACGTCGGCCCCGGCATCCAGGGCTTCCCGGATCTCGTCTTCGTTCGTCACCTCCACCTCGATGCGGAGGGTGTGGGGGGCTTCGGCCTTGACGCGCTCCACGGCGGCGCGGATCCCCCCCGCCGCGACGATGTGATTGTCTTTGATGAGGATGCCGTCGGAGAGGTTATAGCGGTGGTTGTGGCCGCCGCCCCTCCGCACGGCGTACTTCTCCAGGCGGCGGAGTCCGGGCGTGGTCTTGCGGGTGTCCACGATCTTCGTCTGGGTGCCCTGCACGGCCTCGACGTAGCGGGCGGTCTCGGTCGCCACGCCGGAGAGTCGCTGGAGGAGGTTGAGGGCGGTCCGCTCCGCCATCAGGAGGCTGCGCGCCGGGCCGATCACGTCGAAGATCTCCGCGCCGCTCTGCACCCGCTCGCCGTCCTGGACGCGGGCGACGAAATCAACCGTGGGATCGACCATGTTGAAGGCGAGCCGCGCGGCTTCCATCCCGGCGATCACCCCGTCCGCCTTGGCGATAGCGATCGCTCGCGAGCGGGTCTCGGCGGGGACGGTGAGGTCGGTCGTGATGTCGTTCGGGGTGAGATCTTCGGCGAGGGCGGCCTGGACCGTATGCCGGATCGCCTCATCCAGCGTCATGTGAGAGAGGGGGTGATGACCGAAACGCCGGTGAGGGGCCGGTGGCGGAGGCGAGAAAGGCGCGCGACCGGGAGAAGACGGAACAGGAGGGGAAGGAACGGATTCTCGCTTCCGATCGGGCTTCATCGCGTTCTCTTTCTGTTGAATTTCCGCCGCTTCATGACGGGCTCGCTCCAGATCGACGCCGAACTGCGCCAGCACCTTTCCGGCCAAGCTCTCGCTCTCGCGGATCAGGCCGAGCAGCAGGTGTTCCGGCCCGATAAAATTGCAGGCGAGCGTGCGGGCTTCCTCGTAGGCGAGATCGATGACCCGCTTGCACCGGGGCGTAAGCTGCATCTCCTGGCCGAGACGCCCGTCCCCGCGCATCAACTGGCTTTCAAAATCCTTCCGCAAGCGGGTCGGACTCACACCCAGGCGTTCCAGGACCTGCATCGCCTCCGTGTCGTTCTCCCGGAGCAGACCCAGCAGGACGTGCTCGGTGCCGACATAGTTTCTCCCCAGGCGCGCCGCCTCTTCCTGCGCGAAGAAGATGACTCTCCGCGTCCGTTCAGTGAACCGTTGCCACATATCTTTCCCCCTCGGCGTTGGATACATTTCGCGCGATGGATCTTGTTTGAACATCTCATCCCCGGCATTTGAAAAGACAATCTATAAACGTCCTTCTCCACCCTAATGCTCGTCCTACGGGAGAAGAGACCGCCCCCTATCCAACACCCAACGCTTAATGTCCGACCCCTGACCCCTGATCCCCGACCCCCGATCACAGCCGGCAGTTCATGATCGGCGTTTCGAGGATCGCCGTTGCGCCGAGAGCTTCCAGGCGGTCCATGACTCCCGGCACGTCGCTCTTGGGGACCATCACCCGCACGGCGGCCCAGTCGGGGTTCTCCAGGCTCGTCACCGTCGGGCTCTCGAAGCCGGGGGTGATCGCCTCCGCCTCCGGGAGCACCGTGCGCGGCACGTTGTACTCCAGCAGCGTGTAGCGGTCCGCCACCAGAATCCCCTCGATCCGCCGGAGGAGGCGATCCGCTTCCGGATTCGTCCCGGCGGGCTGCCGGGAGAAGACTCCCGTGGCGTACTGCCCGATGGGGGCAAGGATCTGGAGACCGTGCGCCCAGAGGCTGTCGCCGGTCTCCACGAGGTCCACCACCGCATCCGCCAGCCCCAGCTCAATCATGACCTCCACGGACCCGCTGAGGTACACCGTCCGCACCCCGACACCCTGCTCCTCGAAGAAGCGCCGGGCGAGGTTCGGGAACTTGGTTCCGATGACCGCACCCTCCAACTGCCGCATCTCCTCAATGGCGTCGCTCTTCCGCACGAGGACGTTGAGCGAGCACCGCGCGAGGCCGAGGTCAAGGCGCTGGAGGAGATCGATCCCTTTTTCCGCGACGATGTCCTGCCCGGTGAATCCGAGGTCCACCGCCCCCTCCGCGATGAGCACCGGGATGTCGTCCGGGCGGACGTACACCAGCACGGCGTTCATGCCCTTGCAGTGGGCCAGCAGGTACCGCTCGCGCTGGTGGAACCGGAGCCCCGCGCGCCGCAGCATGTTCTCCACCGGCTCCCTCAGCCGCCCCTTGCTGGGCACGCCGATCTTCAGCGCCCCGGTTAACGCCTCTCGCTCGTCCGACATGTTAGATATACGACGCCTCCTGTGGTGAAATTGTTCGCTCCCTCGGTGATGGGCTTGATTTCCCTTGAGCGTTCCTCCTTCGGCAGGGGGGTCGCCCTCACCCCGTCGCTCACCTTCGTTCGCGACTACCCCTCTCCCAATGCTGGGAGAGGGGATCGGGATGCATGACTCTGAGGGGAAGAATCGGATCGGTGTTTTATTCCCTTCAGTTCAGACCCAGGTAGAATTTTGTTCCAAAGGAATTCAGGATCTTCGCTTACCTCTTTCTCAGAAAGATCGTGTCCCAACCCGTAAAGCGGTACGTTCAGATCCCCTCTCCCAGCATTGGGAGAGGGCCAGCGCGTAGCGCGGGGGTGAGGGC
>JAHWJO010000637.1 GCA_019348365.1 Armatimonadota bacterium
GGTCGTCGTGTTGCCCACGGGGGAGGTGGTATGGACGACGGTAGCGGGATAAGTGATGCCGCCAAGGGTCAGCGGCTCGGTGCGGACGGCCTCGGAGGTCGCCTTCTCGATGGTGAGGGCCGCCGGGTTGAAGAAGTGGAAGGTCTTCGGCTTCCCCAGGGGGAGCGCGCTCCGGGTCATCAGCTCCGGATCGAGGTCCAGCGTCACGCCTTTGGGGATCGGCACGACTTTCGTCGATTCCGCCCCGCCGGAGAGGATGGTGCAGTGGACGGCATCGGATTGGAACCGGGCGCGGATCCGCGTATCTTTCCCGGCGCTCGACATCAGCAGGTCCGAGGTGAGGGGCTTCCCGGCGGGGGTGGCCTCCTGCATGAGCCGGACCCGCTGCTCCAGAGACTGTCCCAGCAGAGCGATCCGCACCACCGACTCATTCTCGATCTTGAGCGCGGCATTCTTCCCCGCGCCGGGGGTGATCCGGGTGTGGGCGTGGCCCATCTTGCGGCCCAGCAGGTAGATCCCCAGCCACTCGTCTTCCATGGGAGGAAGCGCGGCGGATGCGGAAACGGCTGATCCAAGGAGCAAAATCGAGGTGAACAGATAAATGGTACGGCAAAACATCGTTAAATCACGCTTTCTTAAAAACTCGGTCTGAATTCGTCCTCCCCCCGCGCTTTGGGCTGGCCCTCTATGGGGCAGTCGGGGAGTCGTGAGACGGGGAGTCGCGCCCTCACCCCCGCGCTACGCGCTGGCCCTCTCCCAATGCTGGGAGAGGGGATCTCAACGTACCGCTTTACGGGCCAGGCCGCACTCTTTCTGGAACAGGGGTGATTGTTCAGACTATGAATTCTCTGGGATCAGATCGCTCTCATCCGGTACTGTTATGGCACCCACCCCCTGAAATCCGAAGACGGAACGTTCCTCATCCGATTCCCTCTCCCAATTCTGGGAGAGGGCCAGCGCGTAGCGCGGGGGTGAGGGCGCGACTCCCCAAGACAGCTCCTCAGAGAGCCTGAAGTGGCGAGGGGGACGAGGGTTCTATTAAACATAGACGCGCTGGACGGGCTGACGGTTCTGTTTTCCCGATCATTCTCCATAAATGAACGGACAGAGCTCGGGATCGTCAATGAATTGGGCCAGTCCCGCGCGCTTGTCCTCCACGGGGCGGGAGTTCTGCGTCCGAAGATGGACGGCCAGGCTGCGGCGGGGGGAGCCGGAGCGGTTCGGGCCGGAGCCGTGGAACGTCAGCCGGTCGTGGAAGCTGACTCCGCCGGGCGGGAGAATCGCGGCGACTTCCTCCACCGCTTCACTTTCCGGCAGCCGAAGGCCCTCTCGCTGGGCTTCCAGGTCCTGCTCGTAGAAGTCTCCCTGCTGCCGATATCCCAGCTTGTGGGAGCCCCGCAGGAACCGCATCGGGCCGCTCTCCTCCGTCACGTCGGAGAGGGCGATCCAGGCGGTGAAGAGCTCGCTGCCGTCTTCCCAGATGCCCCAGTAATGGCGGTCCTGGTGCCACCCGATGTTCGTTTTCTTCTCCGGGTCCGCCGTGGAGGGCTTCACCAGAAGCTGCACCCACCACGCCTGCACCATGGACGCGCCGGTGAGCGCGGCGGCCCATTCGCCCAGCGCCGGGTAGCGCAGCAACTCCCGAATCGCGTGACTCGCGAACTGCGGCTGCTCGATCTTACAGAGGGTGTTCGGATCGTCCCCCGGATTCCAGGGGGAGGGTTGGGGCGGGAGTCCGGTATCGTACTCCCCCCGGCGGATGGCTTCCATGCCGTCCACGGCGCGCCGGAGGAGCTCATCGGGGAAGATCGGCTCCTGAACGAGGTAAAACCCGTTCCGTTCATAAGCCGTCCGGGCCTGTTCTTTGGAAGATGAGGGCATCAACGTCACCCGTAATTAAGGCTCTCTGAGCGATTTGTAAACCAGCCGCCCGGCAGCCCAGAAGCAGAAGATCGCGGCATTCACGACGAGGAGCAAGAAGATTCCCGTGCCGCTGATGAGTTGAAAATCCCGGTTGGCCGCGAAATAGACGGTAACCCACAATGCGATCAGGCCTAAAAAGCCCAAAAAGAGGGCGGCTAGAATCCGTAAGAACGTGTGCATGATCTCCTCCTTCGGCGTTCCTTCTAAAAAGGGAACGCTCTGGTGGAGAGAAACGTTCAATCCAACTACTGTGGTTCGGGTATAAGAAAGCCCCTCTCCAATCAGCATGAGAGGGGCTATGATAATGTTCCCGTTCAGATTCTACCGATCCTGCACCCCGGCGATCTCCAGCCGGTTGACGGCGCGTCGGTAGGCCGCTTGCGCTCGCACCACATCCAGGTCGGGGGTGTCCAGGCGACCGGTGACACGGGCATCGGCGCGTTCCCGCGCGGTGCGCGCCCGCTCCACGTCGATCTCGGCGGGGCGCTCGGCGGAATCGGCAAGGATGATCGTCCGTTCCGGGCCGACCTCCATGAACCCGCCGCTGATGGCGAACAGGGCCTCCGTGCCGTCCGGTTCCGTCAGCCGAAGCTCCCCC
>JAHWJO010000638.1 GCA_019348365.1 Armatimonadota bacterium
CTCCAGTTACAGCCCGGAACTCTCCAAGGTCGAGCCGATCTGGAGGGCGGTGAAGTATCATCAGATCCCGGTGAGGAGCCAAGCCCTCCTCGGAGATCTCAAGCGGGAGGTGGAAGCGGCGCTTCGGGCCAAAGCTGAAAAGCTTTCTAAAGCTCATTCCCTTTCTCAACAGTTACTTCAACACCCTACTTAATGACAGAAGAAGAGCTATCAGGAGGACACAGGCCGGTTACCGTTTGAGTAAATCCTGAAGCGAATAAAGACACTCCACAATTGTTGAATCCATCAAAACCCTGCGGAATCGAAAGTAGTGATGCGCTCAATCCAAAATCCAAAATCCAAAATCCAAAATCAAGAGGAGTTGGCTCAGCTCCGAGCGGAGTTGGCGGAAGCGAAGGTGGAAGCGGATGCGCTTCACCGGGTCAGCGAAGCCATCGCCTCCGCCGGGGATATCGACCAGATGCTCGATGTCGTGGCGAAGGTCGCCATCTCCGTCACCGGCACGGAGGCTTGCTTCATCTATCTCCGCGACGAGATCTCCGGCGATCTGACCATGCGCGCTCTGGCGGGCGAGGACCCGTCGGTGGTGGGGAAGATCCGCCTCCACGCGGGCGAAGGGGTGACCGGCTGGGTCGCCCGCGAGATGAAAACGCTCGTCATCCCGGAGAAAGCATGGAAAGATGCGCGCTTCAAAGCCTTCCCGGAACTGGGGGAAGAGCGGTTCGAGTCGTTCCTGAGCGTTCCCATCGTCGCCAAGAACCGGACCATCGGCGTCATCAACGTCCGCACCCGGCAGCCGCTGGAATACACGCCGGGACAGATCCATCTCCTGGAGACCATCGCGGGACAGGTGGCGGGGGCCATCGAGCTGGCGCGGTTGCACCACGCTTCCCTCGCCCGCGCCACGCAGCTCTCCGCCATCTCCGAGGTGAGCAAGACGGTCACCTCCAACCTCTATCTGGAGGAGGTCCTCCAGCTCATCGTCGCGATGACGGCGGAGACGATGAACCTCACCCTCTGCTCGATCATGCTCACCGACCGGGACCGGGAGGAGCTGGTCATCAAAGCCAGCACGTCGGAGAGCGCCCTGTACCGGGAAAAGCCGAACGTCCGGATCAACGAGAGCGTCGCGGGCCGCGCGATCCTGTCGGGGCAGCCGGTCACGATCCGCGACGTTCGCAAAGCGCCGGGCTATCAGTACGTGGACGTGGCGCGGCAGGAGGGCCTCTGCTCGTTGATCTGCGTCCCCCTCGCCTTCCAGGAACGGACCATCGGGGTGCTGAACTGCTACACCTCGCGCCCCCACGACTTCACCGAGGAGGAGACCCGGCTGCTCACCACGCTGGGACAGCAGGCCGCCATCGCCATCGAGAACTCCAAGCTCATGGTCAAGAGCGCGATCATTCAGGAGATGCACCACCGGATCAAGAACAACCTCCAGACCATTGCGAGCCTGCTGCGCCTGGAGATGCGCTCCAGCCCCGATAACCCCGAAGAAGTGCTGCGCGAGAGCATCAGCCGCATTCAGAGCATCGCCGCCGTCCATGACCTCCTCTCCCGCGAAGACCTCGACGCCGTCAGCTTCAAAAAGATCGCGGAGAGCATCATGAGCGGCGCGCACCAGAATATGATCCACCCCGGCCAGCGCGTGGAGACGCGGATCTCCGGGGATGACCTGATGCTCCCCAGCGCCCAGGCGACCGCCATGGCCCTGATCCTGAACGAGCTGATCGCGAACGCGGTGGAGCACGGGATGGACGCGGACGCCTCCGGCTCCATCGAGGTCAGTCTTCAGGTGAGGGGCAAGCGGGGCATGACGGAGGTGCGGAACACCGGCGCTCCCCTGCCCCCCGGCTTCGACCTGACCCGCTCGAACAGCCTGGGCCTGAAGATCGTCGAAAGCCTCTCCCGCGAGAGTCTGGGCGGGGGGTTCACGCTCGTTACGGAGGGGGAGGCAACGGTGGGCCGGATCGTCTTCACCACCGACTGGCCCGTGGATTAAAACGGGATCTGCTATACTGAGGGGGGAACGGACAGAAGAGATAACGACAGGATACCTGAATGATAGAGAAATCACCATCCACCGTGAAGTATGATGTGGAAGTTCAGAACGAGGGGCGAATTGAGGTCACAGTCCCCTATCCTGCGGGATCTCAGGTCGTCGTCTACGTGTTTCAGGGCAACGGCGGTCTTTCTGAAGCGGATCTGCTGAACGCCTCATTGAGCAGTACGGATTTCTGGGACAATCCATTGGACGACGAGGACTGGAACCATGCCTGATCAGGGCGCGCTGCGAATCTCTTTGAGAGTGGCGTCAATATCTATCCCTTCAGAATTCATGTCTCGCCTGGCGCCGTACAGCGGGAGAGGGCGAGTCTGAGATATGCCTCCCGGCTCTTCAGGGTAATTCTGCCTGCGGCGCCCCAGCAGGGTTCAGGCATAGTCTTCCAGAGAGAGCCCGCGCTTCGCCGCTTCTTCCTGAAGCTGACGTTCCAGTTCCGGCGACGTTTCTATGGACAG
>JAHWJO010000165.1 GCA_019348365.1 Armatimonadota bacterium
GGGAGTCGGCGAAGGCTGATTTTGCGCCCTTGTTGCCCGCGACTTGAGTCTCCGTGCACCCATCATCATATCGCCCCGAGCATGGTAATCCTCTCGTTCCGCCCGATATGGTAAACTGGACGTATGACGGGTCCCGGCTCACTGATGGAGTTTATCCAACGCGTCGTTCTGGAATGGCTGCCTGTCAGCCTTCTGAAGATCTGCGTGCTGATCACGGTCGCCTATCTCCTAAGCCGGGGCTCCCTCTTCCGCCGCCTCTTCCTCTACCGCACCTCCACCAAAGACAAGCTGACGCTCTTCGTCTTCTTTACCGCGCTCGCGCTCCTCGAATGGTGGATCAACCCGTACCGCCTCCGCGACCCCTCCGTGGACCTCCTCGCCAAGCAGGATATCAGCGTCAACTCCGGGCTTGTGGCGTCCGTGACGGCGGGCCTGCTGATCGGGCCGGGAATGGGCTTTGCGGTCGGGTTCTTCACCTGGATATCCACCCTCACCGCCATGTCCTGGGCAGCGACGAGTCCCACCCTCGACGTGGAATTCGTCTTCAATCCCGCCCTTGCGGCGATGATCGGCGGGCTGCTGGGCGGGTGGATCATGCTCTTCCGCCCGGTCCCCCGGCAGCAGCAGGCCGCCGGATTCCTGATCGGTGCGCTCAGCCAGGCGGTCTGGCTCTCCATCGGGCTGCTGCGGGAGACCTCCCTCGTCTCAGACACGTTCGCGGCGCTCATCGCTCCCTGGACGGCGGCCATCTTCAGCGGCGGCCTGGGTGTCCTCCTGTTCATCTGGATCATCAACGACCTGAAGGCGCAGCACGAGCGCATCGGGAGCATGCAGATCCAGCGCGCCCTCCAGATCGCGAACCAGACGCTTCCCTTCCTCCGCCAGGGGCTAAACGCCGAATCCGCGCGCTCCATCGCCGAGATCGTCTCCAGCGTCGCCGAGATCAGCGCTGTCGCCCTCACCGACGGCTCCCGAATACTCGCCCACGTCGGCGCGGGGTCGGATCACCACCGCCCGGGCGATCTCCTTCCCTTCTCATGGCACGGTCAGAAGGGCGATTCGCCGGGTGAGATCCACACGGGCCGGGAGGTGATGCTGGCACGGGAGCAGATCGGGTGCGGCTGCCCCGACTGCCCCCTCACGAGCGGCGTAATCAGCTCGCTCCTCCATGAAGGGGAAGCCATCGGCGGCGTTGTCATCTACGGTGTGGACGGGCGACCCACGAACCCGGAGATGGTGCGGCTCGGGGTGGGGCTGGCCCAGTTCTTCAGTAATTATCAGGTAGAGCTGGCGGAGCTGGAGCGGCAGACTCAGGCGGCCTCCCAGGCGGAATTGAAGGCCCTTCAGAGCCAGGTCCATCCCCACTTTCTCTTTAACGTGCTCAACACGCTCGCCGCCCTCTGCGAGATCGACCCCCGGCAGGCGAGCAAGCTCACGGTGAAGCTCGGCGCGTTCCTCCGCCGCAGCCTGCGCGAGTCTCCCGCGCCGCTCATCCCTCTGCGCGAGGAGATGGAGAACGTTCGCAGCTACACCGAGATCGAGCAGGCGCGGTTCCAGGACCGCCTGACGGTGATCGAGGAGATCGCCCCGGAAGCGCTGGACGCGCTCGTCCCCTCCTTCGGCCTGCAAATTCTGGCGGAAAACGCGGTGCTCCACGGGATGTCGAAGAAGAGGGGGGATGGGCGGGTGCGCCTCCGGGCGCACGTCAAGGCGGGGCGTCTCTGGTGCGTGGTGCAGGACGAAGGGCCGGGGTTCACCCCGGAGCGTCAGGCGCAGGTCTTCTCCGGTGCGGGCCGCGCGAGCGGGCTGGTGGTCCTGCGCGAGCGCGGGCGGCGCTTGCTGGGCCGAAAGTTCTTGTTCCGGATCATCGGCGTGAAGGGGATCGGCACGACGGTGATCATGGCCCTCCCCCTGCCCCTCGCGGAACCCGTGCCGACCGAACCCACTCTGCCCCGAGTCGAAGAAAGGCCGGAAAGAGTCTTGGAACCCCTTTCCTGACCCTTCAAGAGTCCAAATAAAGGCAACCCGGATCGTGCAATTGTGGTCTAATCAGATGGGATTCCTCGAAACATCCGGCGGGTTGAGGTTTCCCAAAAATTACAGCGGCTTCCGGGCTTCTTAAGATGATTGAATGCGTGTCCTAAACTCATTCGGATTCCCTTAATCGGGGAGGCTCCGAACCTTTATTCTTTCCTTAATAGGTGTTCATTTGAAGTCTTATCTCCTCGGTTCCTCCGCCGCCGCCGGCCTGGCCATCAGCCTCGTCGCGGGTCACGCCGCTTCCCAGAAAGCGCCCATGGCGCCGAAACCGGCGAGCGCGACTCCTGCTAAAACGGCGGGTGCAGCCCCGGCGAAAGCGGCGGCCTCGGACCTCTCGTTTGAGAAGAGTGTCCAGCCGTTCCTCAAGACGAGCTGCTATCCCTGCCACAGCGGGAACCGGCCCCAGGCGCGTCTCGGCCTTGATAAGTTCACCGACGAGAATTCCATCGTCGAGAACAAAGAGGAATGGTCGAAGGTCCTTTCTCACGTCAACATGCGCACGATGCCGCCTCCCGGCTTCCCCAAGCCGTCCGAAGAGGCCATCGGCCACTTTACGGGATGGGTGGGCAATAAGCTCGCCTCCCTCAACCAGACCGAGTGCAGCGAGGCCGTCAGCCCCGGCCGTGTGACCCTGCGCCGCCTCAACCGCCTGGAGTACAAGAACACGATCCGCGACCTGATGGGCGTGGACTTTACGGGCGTGGAAGATTTCCCCTCGGATGACGTCGGGTACGGCTTCGACAACATCGGGGACGTGCTCTCGCTCCCGCCCATGCTGATGGAAAAGTACCTCGGGGCGGCGGAAGAGATCGTGGCAAAGGGGTATCCCAGCGTCGTGAAGGCCCTCCCCAAAGACCCCGCTGCCCGCGAAGCGTACGCGAGAGAGGTCCTGACGAAGTTCACCCGACGCGCGTTCCGCCGCCCGGTGCAGCCCGCCGAAGTGGACCGGCTGATAAATCTCGTGAAACTCTCCGAGAAGCACAAGCTCGGCTTCGACGAAGGGATGAAGCTCGCGCTCGGAGCCACGCTCGTCTCTCCCCATTTCCTCTACCGGATCGAGCAGAACCGGGCGGTCGGCGGCGCGAAGACGTACCGGCTGGGCAATTACGAGCTCGCTTCCCGTCTCTCCTACTTCCTCTGGAGCAGCATGCCGGATGAGACCCTCTTCGCCAAAGCGTCGGCGGGCAAGCTCCGCGACTCGAAAGAGCTCGAAGCGGAAGTCCGGCGGATGCTCAAGGACCCCAAAGCGAAGGGTCTCGTCGAGAACTTCGGCAGCCAGTGGCTCCAGACCCGGCGGCTCAAAGAGTTCAAGCCCGACCCCGAAGAGTTCCCCAACTTCGACGAGAAGCTCCGCGCGGCGATGCTCGCCGAGACCGACCTCTTCTTCGAGGCGGTGGTGAAGGAGGACCGCAGCGTCCTCGACTTCCTCGACGGCGACTACACGTTCGTGAACGAGCGACTAGCGAAGCATTACGGGATCCCCGGCATCAAAGGGCCGAACTTCCGGCGCGTCTCCCTGAAGGGGACGAACCGGGGCGGCGTCATCACCCAGGCGAGCATTCTGACCCTCACCTCGAACCCGACGCGGACCTCGCCGGTGAAGCGGGGCAAGTGGATCATGGAGCAGCTGCTGAACGACGCGCCGCCTCCGCCCCCGCCGAACGTGCCGGAGCTGGAAGAGACGAAGGCCGTCTCGGCAGCGCTTCCTCTGCGGAAGCGGCTGGAGCAGCACCGCGAAGACCCGAAGTGCGCTTCCTGCCACAGCCGCATGGACCCGATGGGGTTCGCGCTGGAGAACTTCGACGGGACCGGACAGTGGCGCACCCAGGACGGCAAGTTCAAGATCGACGCGACGGACAAGCTGCCCGATGGCCGAATGATCAACGGCGCGAGCGGCCTGAGCAAGATCCTGAAGGAAAACAAGGAGCAGTTCGCCAAGGCGCTGACGGAGCGGATGATGACGTTCGCTCTGGGCCGGGGCCTGGAAAACTACGACCATTGCGCGGTGGACGCCATTTCGGATACATTAAAGAAGAACGATTATAAAATCTCGAGTCTGATGATCGCCATCGTGAAGAGCGATCCGTTCCAGATGCGCGGGGTGGAAACCCCGCCCGCCCCCGGAGGAAAAAAATCTTGAAAAATTGGGAGATCTCGCGACGTACCTTCTTAAAAGGGTTGGGCACGACGATCGCACTGCCCATGCTGGATGCGATGGCGCCCTCCATAGCGCGTGCGGCGGCGGCGGGCAAGTCCGCCCCGGTGCGGGCGGCGTTCCTCTTCGTGCCGAACGGCGTGAACCAGGCGTCCTGGGCCCCGGAGGTCGAGGGGAGCAACTTCATCCTGCCGCCCAGCCTGGAGCCGTTGAAGTCCGTCCGGAACGAGATCATGGTGCTCTCCAACCTGGCGCAGAACCAAGGGCGCTTCAATGAAGCCGGAGACCACGCTCGCGGAACTTCCTGCTTCCTCACCGGCGTCCGGCCCGTCAAGACCGAAGGCGCGGACATCCGCCTGGGCGTCTCGGTGGACCAGGTGGCGGCGCAGAAGATCGGGCAGCAGACCCGCTTGCCCTCGCTGGAGTTGGGGACCGTCTCCGGCAAGGACGCCGGCAACTGCGACTCCGGCTACAGCTGCGCGTACAGCTCCAACATCTCGTGGCGCGGCCCCTCCCAGCCGATGGCGAAGGAAGTGAACCCCAAGCTCGTCTTCGAGCGGCTCTTCGGCAACGGCGATCCCGGCGAGGCGAAGCGCTCCCTCACCGAGCGCGACATGTATAAGAAGAGCATGCTCGATTACGTCCTCGAAGACGCAAAGAGCCTCGAAAAGCAGCTCGGATACAAGGACAAGGAGAAGCTCGACGAGTACCTCTACTCCATCCGCCAGGTGGAGAAGCAGGTCTCCTCTCTGCCGCTGTACTCGGCGGACGGCAAGCTCC
Source organism: Armatimonadota bacterium (assembly GCA_019348365.1). GTDB lineage: Bacteria > Armatimonadota > DTGP01 > DTGP01 > JAHWJO01 > JAHWJO01. Next base: position 4,976 of record JAHWJO010000165.1, read on the forward strand.
TCTCGATGCCCAAGCCCGAAGGCAAGCCGCAGGATTACGCCGAGCACATCCGCATGATGTGCGACCTGCTCGCCCTCGCCTTCCAGGGGGACGCGACCCGCGTCGCGACCTTCATGTTCGGCCTCGCGGGCGACAACCGGGGCTACCGGGTCATCGGCGTGCCGGAGGGCCACCACGACCTCTCCCACCACGGCGGCGACAAGGAGAAGCTGGAGAAGATCCGCAAGATCGACCGGTACAACGTCACGCTGTTCGCCTACTTCATCGAGCGGCTGCGCTCCATCAAGGAGGGCGAAGGCACCCTGCTCGACAACTGCATGGTCCTCTACGGCAGCGAGCTCGGCGATGGCCACCGGCACTCGCACAACAACCTGCCGGTCCTGCTGGCGGGCAAGGGCGGGGGCGCGTTCCAGACGGGCCGCCACGTCAAGTACTCGCCGGACACGCCGCTGTGCAACCTGTTCCTCTCCATGCTGGATACCCTCGGCGCGAAGACCGACACGTTCGGGGATAGCACGGGACGGCTGCCCAAGCTGGCCTGATCCTCTCCCCAACGTTAAGCTCCAATTACACCGGCTCGGAATCTTCACTTCCGGGCCGGTGTTTCTATTTCTCATCCAAAGCACACGTTGCATTCGATTCTGGAACCTTTGACAATCCAACGTTTTCAGGGTTTGATAGAGGTGCAGCATTCCCGGTTGAAACGCTGCTCGCTTTCAAACGTTTCATCGAGTCCGGTTTCCCCTTCCTATCCCTACCGAAGGCGCGATATGAGTTTCTTATCTGGCACTTCAATGCGTCGGTCCCTTGCCTCATTGATCCTGTTCGGCGTGATCCTGTCGCTGGCGGGCTGCAGCAATAATCCCTATCCTCCCGGACAGGCCGCTCGACCGGTGATTTACCGTACCATGCCCGAAGATCCCCGTTCTTTGGATCCCAGTTTCGCCTACACCGTCAGTGAAGCGCAGATCGTGGATCTCATCTATCCCTCCTTTTACCGCTATCACTATCTCAAGCGGGATCCCTTCGTGCTGGAACTCAATCTCGGCGCGGAGGAGCCGAAGCGGGAGCCCCACGTCGTTACCGAGGTGGAAAAAGGCCGGAAGATTCAGAAGACGGGCGAGGCATGGACCTTCCGCATCAAGCCGGGCATCCGTTTCCAGGACGATCCCTGCTTTCCCGGCGGCAAGGGGCGCGAAGTGAAGGCCGCCGATTTCCTCTTCAGCTTTCGCCGGATCGCCGACCCCTCCGTTCACAGCCCGGTCCTCGGCTTTTTCGCGGACAAGATCCTCGGATTCCATGAGTATGCGGAGCGGAACAGCGAACTCCTGAAAAAGGGCAAGCTCGCCGACTACTCCGCGCCGGTCGAGGGACTTCAACTCGATCCCAACGATCCCTACACGTTCCGAATCCTGCTCAACCAGCCGTACCCGCAGCTGCGATACCTGATGGCGATGCATTTCACGACCCCTCAGGCGCACGAGGCGGTGAAAAAATACGGGGATGAGCTGGCGCGCCATCCGGTGGGCTGCGGCCCGTACGTGCTGGCCGAATTTATCCCCAAGCAGCGAATCGTGTTGAAGGCGAACCCGAACCGTTACCCGGAGTATTATCCCACTGAAGGCGAGCCGGGCGACCGGGAGAAAGGGCTGTTGAAAGACGCGGGGAAACGGCTGCCCCTGAACGAGATGATCGTTTATTCGACGGTGAAAGAAGGCATCACCGGCTGGAACCTGTTCCTTCAGGGGTACCTCGACGCCTGGGGCGTCACGCAGGAGAACTACACGCAGGTCATGAGCCGCCAAGGGAGTCTCTCCGGGGAGATGAAGCGCAAAGGGGTGCGCCTGGACCGTTCGGTGGGGGCGACGATCGGCTATTTCGCCTTCAATATGGACGATCCGGTCTTCGGCGGGTACACGCCCCAAAAACGGAAGCTCCGGCAGGCCATTTCCCTGGCCGTCGATTCCCAGGCGTTCATCGACCTGTTCAATCAGGGGCTGGGGGAGAATGCGGACTTCCTCATTCCGCCGGGGATCTACGGGTATGAGCCCGGTTATCAGAACCCTTACCGCCAGCACAATCCTGAAAAGGCGAAGGCGCTCCTTGCGGAAGCGGGATACCCGAACGGCATCGATCCGAAGAGTGGGGAGCGCCTCACCCTCATCCACGACAACACGGCGACCAACGCCGCCGGACGGCAGTTCGTCGGCCTGTTGAAGAAGCAGATCGAAGCCATCGGGGTTCGATACGTCTCGCGGAGCTGGCGCAGGCCGGTCTGGGAAGGCCGCGTGGATGAAGGGAAATTCCAGTTCATCGCCTACGGCTGGCTGGCGGATTACCCGGACCCGGAGAATTTCGTCTTCCTGCTCTACGGCCCCAACGGCCGGGTGAACGGGCGGTCAGGCGTCAACTCCTCGAACTACAACAACCCGGAATACAACCGGCTGTTTGAGCAAATGCGTGCGATGGAAGACGGCCCGGAACGCCTGGCCCTCATCCGGAAGATGCGGGACATTGCGGTGGAGGACAGCCCCTGGATCTACAGGGATCATGACGAGAGCCTGGGGCTGATGTACAACTGGCTTCAGAATGTAAAAACCCACTCCGTGGCGAACGACACGTCGAAGTACCTGAGCGTCGACGGCCCGTACCGGGTGGAGAAGCAGTTGGACTGGAACCGCCCGAATTACCTGCCGCTGGCGGGAGGCGTGGCGTTCCTCGTGCTCGGATCGATCCCGGCGGCGGAGGTCGTGCGTCGCCGCCGCCGCCGCAAGCTCCGCCGCAACCGCCCGGAGGTGAATCCCTGATGTTCCGCTACATCCTGAGACGGGCGCTCTACGCCGTGCCGATCCTCCTCGGCGTGTCGCTGGTCACCTTCATCCTCTTTTACGCCACCACCCCGCCGGAGCAGATGGCGCGCCGGAACATCTCCGCGAAGAACCCCACGCCCGAGCAGATCCAGGAGTGGCTGGTGGAGCACGGCTACGATAAGCCGCTCTCCGTGCAATTCCAGAAGCACATGACCGAGCTGTTCCTTTTCCGATTCGGCACCTCGGATGCCACCAAGGAACCGATCTGGGACCGCCTGAAGGCCGGCATGGGACCGTCTTTCCTGCTCGGCACATTCATCTTTTTTACCGCCCTGGTGGTGAACATCGTTCTCGCGCTGCTCCTCGCCTACTTCCGGGGGACCTACCTCGATTTCTGGGGGACGTTCCTTTGCGTGCTCCTGATGAGCATCACGGCGCTGGTGTATATCATGGTCGGGCAGTACATCCTGGGCAAGCTCCTCAAATATTTTCCGCTTGCTGGTTATCAGGGGGGATGGAACGCCTGGCGGTACCTGATCATGCCGACGATCATCGGCGTGATCTTCGGCCTGGGGTCGAGCGTGCGCTTCTACCGCACCGTCATGCTCGACGAGATGAACCAGGACTACGTTCGGACGGCGCGGGCGAAGGGAGTAGGCGAGCGAGCCGTGCTCTTCCGCCATGTGCTTAAGAATGCGGCGATCCCCATCCTCACCTCGGTCGTGATGGCGATTCCGTTCCTGATGACGGGGAGCCTCCTCCTCGAATCGTTCTTCGGGATTCCGGGCCTGGGGAGCATGACCGTCGATGCGATCAACAGCCAGGATTTCGCCGTCATCCGGGCGATGGTCTTCCTGGGGACCGTCCTGTACATCATCGGCGCGGTGCTGACGGACGTGAGCTACGCGGCGGTGGACCCGCGCGTGCGGCTGGAATGATCCAACAGATGAACACAGATAAAGCATTCATGTGCATCAAGCTAAGAGTTTAGGGAGGGAGCGATAGAAAGAGGGAAGTT
>JAHWJO010000639.1 GCA_019348365.1 Armatimonadota bacterium
TCCAGGCAGTTTGCTCATTCCTCTCCCTGATCTCTTACCGGCTAATCAATTACCTAAAATCTTAGACTTATTTATCGCCCGGTGTGCGGTCTGAAATCGGCCCACGATGCTTTCTTCTCCTCTCCTACGGAAGTTTCGGCTTCAGGAGTTCAGGTGGGTGCGCTGCCGGATCCAGTCGGTGATCTCTTTCAGCGCCTCCGGAGACACCGTCTCCTCGATCCGGTTATACTCCTCCGGGGAGCCGGTCACCGCCGTCTGGAGCATGTGATTGACGTTTGGCAGCAGCTTCACCGTCGCGTCGGGGTGGCCCTTCAGCGCCGCCTTCATGGGCGCGAGGTTGATCTTCTCCAGGATCAGCAGGTCCTTCCCGCCGTTCACCACCAGGATCGGGCAGCGGACCTTCCGTATCGTCGCGGGTTGGTCGTGTGAGAGGTGGAACCGGAAATAAGGGGAGAAGAACCCGCCGTATTGCCGCATCGCCTCCTCCTGAGGCCGGTTCGGCTGCCGCTCCTTCAGGAGCTTCGCCAGCCGGGCCTTCGCCGCGTCGTCGTCCTTCTCGGCGCGGAGAGTCTCGAACGCGAGGCGCAGCGCTTCCAGATTCTGCCGCACCTGCTCCGGACTCTCCCCGAACGTCGGCGCGATGGCTTCCACCTGGCTGAGGATGATCTGATCCGCCGAGAGCACCGACGCGCCCGCCAGAACGATGAACGCCACGTCCTTCGACCGGCTGGCGGCGAGCGGGACGACGGACCCGCCCTCGCTGTGCCCGTACAGTCCGACCCGCTTCGGATCGATCTCTTTCCGGCCCCTCAGGTACTTCACCCCGGCCAGGGCATCGTCCGCGAAATCCGCCATCGTGGATTGCATGAGATCCCGGTTCCCCTCGGACTGGCCGCAGCCCCGCTTGTCGTACTGGAGCACGGCGATGCCCTGCCGGGTGAGGTGATCCGTCAGGACGGCGGAGGGCCGATGACCGGGGCCGCCGTGGTCTCGCACGCCGGGGCCGGACCCGCTGACGAGGACGACGGCGGGGTGCGGGCCGCCGGAGCGGGGGAGCGTCAGCGTCCCCGCCAGCCGGATCCCCGCCCCGGTGTTGACGAACTCGACCTCCTCCGACGCGTAAGGGAACGGCGCCTTCGGGGTCTGGGGCTTGCGCGGCGGCTCGTTTTCGGCGGCCCGGCTGATCCCGGCGCCCAGGCCGACGAGCGCGAGGGCGAGCCCGCCGGTGAAGAGAAACTTCATGATGCTTTCCATGGTGCGATCTCCCTGGATCGGTTCAAAGGTCTTCCGGAAAAGAAGGGGATTCCGTTCCTTCTTCCGGGAGAGCGGATTCGTTCGCCGGCTCGTCGCCGGGGCGCAGGGCCAAGGCGGCGTGAGGAGCCAGCGGGAAAAACATGAGGGTCAGCGCGGCGACACGGTCCCCCTCCGAACGGCCCCGCTCGCGGAACTCTTCCAGCAGCTCCGCAAGGCGGCGGCGCAACTCGTCCACGTCCGCTTCGGTGAGGTGGAGATGGAGGAGGGAGATGAGCGATTTTGAGGTCTCATTCGCGGTCATCCGGCCCTCCTGAAGGGCTTTTCTCACGTCCAGAGCCGTCCGGTCGAGGAGGCCCACCACGTCGTCGTAGAAGGCCTCCTGCGCCTCCGGCCCCTCCTGAAAGAGCCGGGGGTCCACCCGGTAGCACTCGGCCACGGAGCGATAATACTTCTCCTGAAGGTTGCCCTTCATCCGGGTCTCCGCCAGCTCGATGAGCCCGTTCCGCTCCAGCTCCTGGATGTGATAGTGGAGCTTGGTGGGTTTGTCGCCGAGGCGGGCGGCCAGCTGAGCCGTGGTGCGGGGGGCGGCCTGCAACTCGCGGAGGATCTCCTTGCGAAGCGGGTCGGCCATGGCGCGGAGCGCCGGGAGCGTGTCGATGGTGTGGAGCGGTTTCATTCGAGTACCTTCTGATCGTTCAAATATATTTGAATGTTCGATATTAATATAGACGTTCGGGATTCTCTCTGTCAATAGGGTCGGGCAAAATTTTATCGATTTGTCGAAATTTCAGGATCAAGGGGGTGGAGAAGGGGGAGCCGGGGATACCGCCGGGGGAGATTTTGGCGGAGGGGGATCATCGGAGCAATCGAGGAGGAATGCGGCGGCGGCGGCCAAGGGGTACAAAAAATGCCCCGAACGGCTGGCCGACCGTCCGGGGCGATGACACTCTTGAGAGAGAGGAAGTGTGTCACTCGTAATGTGACAGATCACCCCCGGGAAATTCAAGAGAATTGCCGCGAAATCGGCAATTTGTTATTTTTTTCACTCAGTCTTGAAGGCCACAAGCGAGGGCAAAACGGAGCGTAACGGGCGGCAGAAACGCCCTCTACTGAAGCGGAAAAGGAGCGCATGGGTTTAAGTTGATCCATGCGCTCCCTGCTACAGTAATGAGGCGGTCCCGGCGCGGGGGATCAGAACCGCAGCCGCACGTCGGCGAGGCCGCTCACCCCGACGCGGGGCACCCGGTTGATGCCGCGCGTCACAT
>JAHWJO010000166.1 GCA_019348365.1 Armatimonadota bacterium
CGCGCCTACTGGTATCATATAACCCAAACTATTAAGGAGTATCATTCAGGTTCCTAGGTCAGCGCAACCGGCGCTCCTGGTTCCTGTCTTCCGCCCTGTATGCATCTCCGGTCGCTCTTTTGATCCTGGCCGGAGCCGTAACGGGGCTGCCCCGCTCGATCGTGTCTCCTTACCAGAGTGCGATGCGCCTGATCCAGGGAGGTTCCGCCTCCTCGGCTTCATTGCTTTCCTCCGTCCCCGGCGCGCGTTCTCCCCTGGATCGCGAGGTGGAGCGTAACGAAAACCGACGGGGAAACCAACGGCTTTCCCCATCGTCGGCGGGCGCGACCCCGAGCGGCGCGCGCACGGCTTCCAGCGGCGGCAACTCGACGCAGGTCCTGAGCCGGACCGATCAGCCCGCGACCTTCAACCCCGGTCAGGACGACATCCACCCGGCCTGGGATCAGGTCGGCGGCAGTTTCGTCTGGTCCTCGACCGCCCTGCCGCCGGGCGTCACAAAAATTCCTCCTCCGGAACCGGACGATACCGGTATGGGTATGCCGCCCGCGCCGCTCGCCAATGGCGGCGCCCGGCCCCAGCAGGAACCGCCTCCGCCGCCGGCCGCCCCGAAGCTGAGCGAAGTTCCCCAGTATTCCGTTTTTCGCCAGCCCTCGTTTGGCCAGCCGCAGTGGCTGACCCGCCACACGGGGAACCAGCTCTACCCGAACTACGACGCCTTCAACGATCTCCTCATTTACGTCGCGAGCCCGGAAGCTGTCGCTCCTCCCCCCCCGCCGGATATGGGCGGAATGGGCGGCGGCGGAGGCACGCCCCTGACCGGCTCCGGCGCGCAACCGCAGCAGATGCCGCCGCCTCCGCCGCCGGAACCGGACGCCCCTCCGGCCCTGCCGTGGACGCTGGAGATCATCGTCGTCGGTGAAGTTCCCATGGGACCCGACGATATGGATGAGGCCGCTCCCCGGCTGAAAGTTCAGCTTCCGCCCACCGTCGCCAATGTTCAGAAGCCGGTCTGGTCCCCCGATGGGAGCGCCTTCGTCTTCTCCGGGCAGAATGCTCAGACCGGACAGTGGGATCTCTACTACGGCGCCGTCACGCCCGAGCTCCTCCAGAAAGAATGGGAGGAGGACGATCAGGGTTCCCAGGATGAGGCGCAGCCGATCATCCGCATCGTGCCGTTCACCGGCGGCCAGATGAATGACCCCAGCATGCCGGACGAAGTCGATCCCGTCTGGTCCCCGGATGGGAAGTGGATCGCCTTCACCCGGGGTCGGGTCGTCCTGCATGGCCTCGCGAAGGATGAGACGGCGGGCGGGAACGCTCCCGGGCGGGTCCTCGAAGACGTGCCGCTCGCGACATCCGCGGCGCGGGCTTACCTGGAGTACCAAAACACCCACATCTGGATCGCCCCAGTACAGGACCTGAGCCTGCCTCAGGGAAATTTCGTCATGTCCCTGGGCCGCCCGCGCCGCATCACCGGCTTCTCGGTGCTCCGTCCCGGCAACGCTCAACCCGTGACCGCCATCGAGTACCTGCCGTCATGGACCCCGGGCCTGGGCCTGGGCTTCACCTCGAACCGTGAAGACGTGAACGGCGATCGTATTCCGGACGGCATCTCCGCCACGACCAGCATCTTCACCATCTACAACGGCACCGAAGAGGAAGCCGGCGGCGCGCCGGTCATCCTGAGGGCCACCGCGGTGGGGGGGATCAACGTCGTCAACTACACGCAGGGCCGGAACATCGCGCGGAAAGACACGTTCAGCGTTCCGGCGCCCGAAAGCACCAACGAGTCCTACCCCAGCTTCAATCCGAACACCCCGCCTCCCGCAGAGTTCAACAGCGACCTGATCTACCAGATGGACCTGGAAGGCGCCGGTAGTGGCCCACCCGCGCCTCCCCTCGACCCTGGATACTTCCTCCATGAGATCTGGCGGAGCTTCTCCAGCGCGTCGAGCGACAACGTCTTCGACCTCCGGGGCCTTCCCGTCGTCACGCCTCGCCTGGCGATCCCCGGAACTTCCGTGAGGATCGAAGCGGCGGTCGGCCCCCGTAATCCGGATTTTGGGACCAACGTCGCAGAAGTGCTCGCCGTGGTCCGCGATCCGGATCAAAAAGTCTTCGGCGCTGCTCAACCGTTCGCCATCACCAGTGGTGGCGGTGGGGGTGGAGGCGGCGGAGGCGGAGGAGGCGGCGCTCCCGGGCCGGCCCTCGTCCCGATGATGAACGGGGTCCGAATGCCCGCCATCCATGAACTCGGCGCGCAGGCCATCGATCTCATCCCCCTCTTCGACGACGGCCAGCCGCTCCATGGCGATGCGGTCGCCGGAGACGGGATCTTCTCCAACCTCTGGGCGACCCCGACCATCGCCCGCGACTATTACCTCGACATCGCCGTTCGGGGAGACCGCGCCCTCAGCGACATCTTCACCGGCGGGTTCGCCTTCGACTACTTCGATAACGTGTGGGGCTTCTCCACGCGGCGCTTCGAGCAGCGCGCCAACGCGCTGCTGGTCTCCGATCATACGGCGGGACAGCAGTTCGTCCACTTCCGAACGGGCCACTTGGGCGGGGTGAGCGGATCCCGGCGCACGTACACGATCTATCCGGTGGAGAGTTACTATATCGACCGCCCCCTCCCGACGATCGCATACGTCGGAAATGATCCGAAGTCCGTCGAAACCTGGGGATCCGTCGTCGGCGTGAACCAGGGCGGCGGCTCGACGTTCCTTACTCAAGGCGCAACGGCGGTCCTGGGTCCCAATTCCCCTTATGGGGACGAGTACGACATCTGGCGCACCCAGTGTCGGGATACGGTGAACGCTCCACCGGCGGGAGGGAATGCGAACTTCTACCGGGGCCAATCGCTTCAGGATGCGATCAACGCCTACCTGCCGCGCATGATCAGCTCGGTGACGCGAGAAGGACGGCCCATCCAGATCAAGTACACAGATCGTGCGGTCGTGTGGGCCAGCCCGTACACCGGCGACATCACCGAGCAGACACAGGACACGATCCGGAACCCGGCGGTCCAGACGATGCTCATGCGGTTCATGGACCAGGGAGGGCGTATGCTCCTCTCCGGACAAGACGTGGCGTGGTCGCTGACCAACAACACCCGCCTCGGCCCGAACGCGCTCCTCAACCGCTACTTCCACATCAACTTCCTGGATGATGCGGATGCCGACATCATCCTCGGTTCGGGTGCACAGGGGGTCATGTTCCAGAATAACCGCCACGTCCTCAACTCCACCGGTGGCCCTGTCACCGACCCGATCCCCTACGAGCCCTGGTCCTGGCACTGGAGAGGGCCCGGCGGGGGTCGGGGAGAGATCAAAGACTGGTATCCGATCGACCCGACTCTGGCCCCGGCGTTCGGGCAGGTGACGGAACCCCCGTTTGCCACCGACCCGCAGACCGGCGCCTGGCACTGGGACGGCGCCTTCAACCAGGTGCTGATCGACGGGATCACGGGCACCGGAGGGACGGGCACCGGCACCCGGCCGGGGAACATTCCGGGCCCGCTGGCGGACATTCCGATCCGGCAGTACGGGTACGCCACTTCAGCGCCCTTCCCCCGGACCGATACCGCCATCCCGCGCGAAGCCGCCTACATCTACTGGGACAGCCGGGCCGGCTTCAAGACGGCCTACTTCGCCTTCGGCCTGGAGGGGGTGAACCGCTACTACGAACCGGTGTGGGATAACTCCTTCGTGTTCACCGGCAACCGGCCCGCGCAGATCATGCACAACGCGCTCTGCTGGATGCGCCAGGGTGGTATCAGTGGGCGGGTGAGCGATATCCAGTTCGGTCGCCCCATCCCCGGCGCGGTCGTCCTGGCCTACATCCCGACCATCGTGAACGGCCTGGAACAGATCACCGAGGTCGCCGGCGCGGCAATAACGGACCAGCAGGGGAACTACACGATCCTCGGACTGGAGCCGTCGGTCTACCGATTGACGGTGGTGAAGCCGGGCTTCGTGTTCGAGCACATCCAGCAGACGGCCGTCCATGGCGGCCACATCACCACCGATGACGTGGATACGAATCTGGTGCTGACCAAGGTCCCGCCGGGAACGATCAGCGCCCGGGTGACGGACAGCTCCGGGCGGCCCGTGCCGAACGTCCGGGTGGAAGCGCGATTGGTGAAGGAAGCCATCGGCGTGACCGAGATCGGAGTCGAGAACGGCCCGGTCTATACGGCGCAGACGAACGATCAGGGGATCGCCCTCATCGAAGGCGCGGAGATCGGCATCTACGATGTCTCCGTCAAAGTCGATGGGCGCACGGTCGCGATCCGTGGCAACGTCCGGGTACAGTCCAACCGGATCACCAATGTGGCCCTGACGATCACCAGCTCTCTGCAAACGGTCCAGGTCTCCGGGCGGGTTACGGATGCCAACGGGGCCGGGGTGGCGAACATCCAGGTCATCGCGTCCGGACCGACCGGCGACGTGGCTTCCGCCAACACCAACAGCGAGGGCTTCTATTCGTTCCGCGTCTCGCCGGGGACGTATACAATCCGGGCGGTCAACGGCGCGGGCGTTCAGGCCTCTCGCCAGGTCACGGTGGGCACGTCGGCGATGACCGTCGATCTCGTCATCGGTCAGGTCGGCCCCGGTCCCGAACCGGGCGGCCCCACCACGATCACGGTCCCGGCGGGAGTCTCCATGATCTCACTGCCGGAGGCGTTCAACGGGCAGGACTTCTCGACGCTGTTCAACCAGCCCGGATTCAACGTCGCGACGTGGGTCGGCAACCAGTACGTGCTCTATCCCAACCAGCCGGCGCGTACGGTCACGGCGGGACGGGGGTACTTCGTGAAACTGGCGTCTCCCGTCACGCTGCAAGTCCCGGCACAGACCAACGCCGGGAACCGGCAGATCGCGCTGCAGCAGGGTTGGAACATGATCGGTAATCCGTTTACCGCCACGGTCCCGCTCGGTAATGTGCGGGTACAGGCGAACGGCCAATCGCTGACGCTTCAGCAGGCGGCGAACGCGAACCTGATCAGTATCACGATCTGGAGCCTGGCCGGACGGGAGTACCAGCGGGCCTCGTCTCTCGAACCCGGCAGAGGGTACTGGATCCTGGCCCGGCAACCGGTGACACTCCAGATCACGGTCCCGGCGGGGAGCGCGGTCGCTCAGGGAGCAACGAGCCCCCCGGCTTCATCGACCGCTTCCCCCTCGGCGCGAACCGCTTCTTCCTATGGACAGGAGAGCGGTGGAGCCGGGCATTTGCGGGGAGAGATCGCAACGATCCTCCGGCGCTGGAGCACGGTACGCGGATAAAAATCCAATAAAAAAGACGGTCGGTCACCCGACCGTCTTTTTTATTGGGAACAAGCGAGCGTTCTCCCTGTCTCAAGGCTTCTTCCCGATATTTAATCTTCCGCGAAGAGCGGCATAATCTCCGATAGGTTCCCAACCGATAGACAGAAGGGGCCATGTACAGGACTTACGCAAAACGTGGCGCCATTTGACATTCTGAGCTTCTTACCTGTCATTCTGAGCGAAGAATCTATGTGTACGCTGGTGTATTTCCTTGCCTGAAATTCCTTAACTTGTGAGCTATGGCATAAGTCCTAATGTATTCGAAACAGGATGCGCCCTGGGAACGGATCGGCGATGACTCCCCGGCTCCGAATCCCTTTCGTATCCGGGGACAGGAGACCCGTAGGAGGTCGGCGGCAGAAATGCAGGGCCGACGAACCGAAATTTTCAGGAGAGACAAGGGAATCCGCGATACGCGGCGAATAGTTTTCACGAACCCCGTTATTCCAAGCAGACGATGAAGGAGGCAAATTTAGTGATGCACTTTCGGCAAAGCCGAGTAGCCCGTTGGGTCAGCCGATGGCTGGTGCCCGTGATGGTGGCTCCGCTTTTCGTGAGCTACGCTCCCCCGACGACCGCAGCGGATGCTCCCGGCCCATCGCCGGCCGGGGGGGTGGATGTGGTCCCCGCCGTCCTCGTGCTGGACTTCAATAACCGGAGCGGTTTTGACGGCGCGCTCGTCGGGCGTACCGCCGCCGCCGCGCTCTCCCAGGCGATGAACGAATCGGACCGGTGGGACGTGTTGAGCAGCCAGCAGATCAGCACGGCCCTGGCGAACCTGGGGCTGACTCCCCCGCTCGATCAAACGGCGATGATGCAGCTCGGGCGCGCCGTGGAAGCGGATGCGATTGTGACGGGACAGGTATACGCCGTCGTCGTGACCGAGAACCCCCGGCAGGCCAAGGTTGGTGTACGAATCGAGATGCGCGACGTGACGTCCGGCGAACTGATCAACGGTTCCGTCGTGACGGCGAACAGCGGCATCCGGCCCGGCTACACCGGCGATCCGATGGTGCTGGTGGATGAGGCGTTAAGAAAAGCTTCATTCGAAGCCGTCCAGAATATGTCACAGCAGAAGCTCCCGCGCGGCACCGTCCTGAATACGTCGGTGACCGGCTCCGGGACCCGCGAAGTCCTGTTGAATATCGGCGCGCAGAGCGGGGTCCGGGAAGGGATGGAATTTATCGTCTCCCGAGCCGGCGTCCGCGTCTCCCGCATCCGGGTGACGCGAGCGGAAGCCGACCAGTCCACGGCGGTCGTTGTCGAAGGCACGCGGGGCGCGCAGCCCGAGGACGTTGCAACGGCGATCTTCACGCTCCCCACCGTTGAAAACGTTACCCCCACCACCAGCGGCGACATCCCCAGCCCGAATGCACGCCGGGGGAAGAAAAAGAGTGGTTTCCGCAGCGCTCTCGGCGCGATCATCGGGATCGGACTGCTCGTGGCGTTGCTGAGCGGCGGCTCCAAGAGCGGGCGGCTATCCGGCCCCGTGAACGACCGGCCGGCAGCCATGGCGACCAGCCAGGTTCAGGACGGCCGGGCGCTGACTCCGGCGGCGGTCCGGGTGCAATGGGCTGTTCCCAATAACGTCCGGCTTCAGGATATTCAGGAATTCCATATCTATCGCAGCGATCTTGGCAATGCCCGTCCGGCCGGAATTGCCGGACCCGGAGAAAACGTCTTTTACGATACGCAACAGATGCGTACTCTCTCCTTCAACCGGGTGCCTCCGGTTGGCGGCACGCTCTCCAACGTGACGGAAAGCGACATCCCCGGGCTGGTTCCCGGCCAGCCGTACACATATGAGGTGACGATGGTCTACCGGCGCAGGCAAGCCACTGCCGGCGATGGCGGGACAGGCGGCGGGACAGGCGGCGGGACAGGCGGCGGGACAGGCGGCGGGACAGGCGGCACAACCGGTGGCGGAACGGCGGAGATCTACTTCGAGACCCCGATTGAGTCCACAGGGGCGGCCACTCCGCTGTTCCCGCCGGTCCTGGAAACGCCGGCGGAAACCGAAGAGTTGAATGAGCCGCAGGCCACCGAATTCTCCTTCGCCTCCGTGAGCGGGAATACGCCTTTCATCCCCCTGCAAGGGATGATCGAATTCAGCAAGGATCCCAGCTTCTCCGAAGTCAAGCAGGTGATCCTCCCGGCGCAATCCGGCACGGCAACGGGACAGACCACCACCTTCACGACTCCTCCGATCGATGTCACCCGCCTGTTCCCGAACCACCGGGGCATCCTTTACTGGCACGCGGGGGTCCGCAACGTGAACGACACGCCGGGTCCGTTCCCCGGACGGTTCGCCAATGCCCGGGGGAGCAACGACCGCCGCTGGATCTATAGCAACCATGGCACGTTCACTCTTCCTTAAGGAGACCGCTCATGTCCTATGAACGACATCGGCCCTGGATCAGCCGGACCGCCTGCGGCCTCGTTTACCTGCTGGCGTTGACTCCCACGCTGACGGTCATGGCTGTGGATGCGGATGAAGCGCCGCCCGCGCCGCCTGCGGGCGTGGATCCGGCGCCCCCGCCCCCGCCGATCCTCGCCCCGCCGCCCGTCGCTCCCACTCCCGTTCCCGTCACACCGCCGCCTCCCGGGGCGGCGGTCAACGGGGCGACGACGGCCCCTCTCTTCGACGCGAACGAGAGAAACGTTCTCCTCCTCGGCTTCGAGACGGATGAATCGGTGCAGGGCGTTCCCGGCGAAGTGATTTCGACGCTTCCGGCTCGGATCGCCTCCGTCCTGAACCGGACGTACGATATGGATGCGGCAGTCTTCAACCGCACCTCACCGATCGTACAACGCGCCCTTCGCGAGCGGCGGCTCACCGAGGCGCAGGTCACGGGGAATGTACCGGAAGCCGCCTATCCCGCCGTTGCGCGGGAATACGGGGTCAACACCGTCGTAACGGGAACGGTTTCCAGCTACAACTATGACCGCGCGACGAACGCCGTCGAGCTGGGACTGACTCTGGACGTGAGAGCGCTTGGACCGGGTGGTCGGACCCAGGTGATCGCGGTCAGCGGCCGCACCGCCCCGGTGGGCGTGGTCAGCTCGGAGATCGCGCTGGCTGCGGAAGCCGCCAACGATGCGGCGACGAGAGCAGCGGCTGAAATCGCCCGGATCTACGGCCTTCAGCCCGTTCCCGAACGCCCGGCGGAAGCCCCGAAACGGGCCAGAAAGAACCGAACCGGAGCGATAGCCGCCGTCGGCGCGGTGCTGCTCCTCGTTGCGATCATCGCCGGCAACAAAGGCGGAAACCGCAATGTGGATACCACGACCCCTCCTCCGGCCAATGGAGGAGGGGGTGGAGACAACACCACGCCGCCCCCGCCTCCCTTCTAATTACGGGGAGATCATAAATAAAAAAGCTCCGACATCCACGCAGATGTCGGAGCTTTTTTATTGCCATACTTACTATAAAAGTGACACATTGGAGACCTTTCAGATCGGCAGAGC
>JAHWJO010000167.1 GCA_019348365.1 Armatimonadota bacterium
ATTCGGGAACTCGAACACACCCATCGGCCCGTTCCAGACCACCGTCTTCGCGTCGAGAATGATCCTCCGGAACTTCTCCCGCGTCTCCGGGCCGATGTCCAGCCCCTCCCAGCCCTCCGGGATCTCGGTGGCGGGGACCACCTTCCGCTCCGTATCGTTGCTGAACTCCTTCCCCACGACGATGTCCACCGGCAGCTCCAGGCTCACGCCCTTCTGTTTCGCCTGCTCCAGCGTCTCCCGCGCCACGTCGATGTTCTCCTTGTCCAGCAGCGATTTGCCGATCTCGTACCCCTGCGCCTTGAAGAAGGTGTACGCCATTCCCCCGCCGATGATGAGGCGGTCCACCTTCTCCAGCAGGTTGCGGATGACACCGATCTTATCTCCCACCTTGGCCCCGCCGAGGATGGAGACGAAAGGCCGCTCCGGGTCCTCCAGCACGCGGGAGAGGTAGTTGATCTCCTTCTCCATGAGGAACCCGGCGACGGCGGGGAGGTGATGCGCGACTCCCTCGGTGGAGGCGTGGGCGCGGTGCGCCGCCCCGAACGCATCGTTGACGTAGATGTCCGCCAGCGCGGCGAGCCGCTTCGCCAGCTCCGGGTCGTTCTTCTCCTCGCCGGGGTGGAACCGGATGTTCTCCAGCAGCAACACTTCGCCGTCTTTGAGGTCCTTCGCCAACTGCTCCACGTCCGGCCCCGCGCTGTCCGGCGCGAGCTTCACCGGCGCGCCCAGGAGCTCGCACAGGCGCGTTGCGACGGGCTTGAGGCTGTATTTCTCGTCCCGCTTCCCTTTGGGGCGGCCCAGGTGCGCCGCCACGATCACTTTCGCGTGATGATCCATCAGGTACTTCAGCGTCGGGACCGCCGCCTCGATCCGCCGGTCGTCGGTGATCGCCCCGTCCGGGCCGAGGGGCACGTTCAAATCTTCGCGCACCAGCACGCGCTTATGCGCCACATCTACGTCTCGCAGCGTCTTCTTCTTCATCGTCGTCGCTCCCTTCCAAAGCCGCCCAAAAGAATAGAGAGGAGACGCGACCCATCTCCTCTCTATTATGCTCATCTTGTTCCCGGATGACACCCCGTCCGATCCGTCACCTCGAACGGCGGCTCAAGGAGCGCCGACCGCTTTCTTCAGGATCAGAATCACGTCCTGAATGGTGATCTCCCTGTCGGGGAGGAGGTCCGCCAGATGCCGCTGCTCCGCCGAGAGGACTTCCAGCTTGACCACAAAAGCCAGCGTCAGCACCACATCCCGTACGTCCACTGCGCCGTCACGGTTCACGTCCCCCGGCTCAAGGCTCATGATCGGATTTCGGGCCACCGCCAGCGCGAGATGCTTCTCCCGGTAGGCCAGCAGGTGGCCGTTCGGGGAGAAGAGGAGCGCTTCGACTCCTTCAGTCCCCTGCGTGTAGGTCCGCACCTCCTGCCCCGTGGCAGCGTCCTTCAGGATCAGGGAGTGCGACTCCAGGAACCCTTCGGGCATAGCGATCGTGCTTTCGTCCGGCGACAGGCGGGCGCCCTCTAGAGAGGGGAGCTCCTCCCCGTCCGCCACCCTCCAGCGCCTTATCTGGTGGAACCACCGACTGGGCATGCTCGGGTAGACCTCGAACCATGAGTAGGAGGCGGAGACGACCGCGCCGTCGGGGGAGAACTGGATCTGCCCCGGAGTCAGCCGCTCGTCGTAGTCCCGCGTAAATGTCCAGAGCCGCTTCCCGTCGCTCACGCGCGTCAGCCGGACCGACCCGCTCCGCATCAGGGCGGCGATCGTCGCCCCGTCCGGGGAGAAGGCCAGCCGGAGGACCTCTTCCGAATCGGGTTCGAAGGCGCGGATCAAGGTCCAGTCGCCAGCCCGCCAGAGACGGATGCGGTTGTCCGTGACCGTCCGGTGGCTGACCCAGAAGCGGTTGGCGGTATGGGGATGGGAATCCTCATGGCCCACGCTCATCTTCCCGGCGGCGGTCGCCAGGGTCGCCCCGTCGGGGGAGAACGCAACGGCGGTGACCGGCGCCGCATGGTCCAGCTCGGCGACGAGCTTGCCGGTCGCCGTACTCCAGATCATCGCCTTGGGGTCCGCCCCGTAGTGCTCGAACGGCATGTCCCAGAGGGAATAGTAGCGCGGCTCTCCCGCCCCGGCGGCGAGGAGCGACCCGTCCGGGGAGAGGGCCGCGTCATGCACCGTCGCGGGGGCGAGGAAATGCCCCAGCCCTTTCCCGCTCGCGGCATCGAAGAGGGCCGCGCTGTTCCTCCACCGGGTCGCAAGGAACCGGCTGTCCGCCGAGAACGCCGCCGGCGTGCCGCCGTGGCCCGTGAAGCCGAGGAACCGCCCGTCCGACAGCCGGTGGGTGGAGGTTCCGATCTGGCTCGTCACGCTAAAGCTCGTCCCGTCGGGGGAAAAGACGGGGAGGGACGCAAACAGCCCGTAGGCGTTCTCCGTCGCATGCTTCCAGACGACAAACCCGTCCGCGATACGGAGGACCTCCGCCGCGACCGGAAAGTTGTGCGCATGCGAAGGGTTATAGGCGATCATGAGATGTTCTTCGTCCGGCGAGAACCGAATCTGTTGCAACCCTTTCCGGTGAAGGTCGAGCCGGTGCGCGCCGTCGGCGACGCGGAAGATCCGAATCGTGTCGTCGTCCTTCCGCGCGACAAGGTGCCGCCCGCTGGGGGAGTAGTTGAATTGGCCGACCTCCCCCACCGCGATCTCGCGCAGGAGCGTCCCGTCCCCCGCGCGATAGACCTTGACGACTTGCCCCGTCAGCGCCGCGAACGTCTCCCCGTCAGGCGAGAACTCGAAGAAGGAGAACGGCCCGGCGGGGGCGGGGGTGAGGGGCTGCCATGTGCCGGTGCGGTAGAACGCAAGCGTGCCGTCGGCGGAGAGGGCGGCCATCACCCCCCCGTCCGGCGAGAAGACGGTCCGCCGTTGCGGGGGCAGGCTCAGCAGCGTCGTCCCGTCGCGAAGGCTCAGCACCTCCGCCCCGTCGCGCCCGCTCACCAGCACCGCTCGGTTGCCAGGGGTGAGCTGTACGGGCCTCAATCCCGGCAGTTCCTTCTGCCAGACCAGCCGGGCCTCATACGGGTCCCATACCTTCAGGGCCACCGGGGGTTCCCCGGTATAGCCAGCATCGGTGAGGAGGAACAAAGAAGTGTCCGGGATGAATTGGGCTCCGTAGCCCCGCGTCGAGGCAGGCTGAAACCCTTGAACGACTTGGCCGTCGCGGGTCCGAGCCACAACAAAATGGTTGTAGATGCGGGAATAGACGAGGAGATGCGCCCCGTCGGGAGACATGGCGGAGAGCGATGGCATGTCGATCGGGAGCTGGAACGTGCGGAGGAGCTCGCCGGTCTGGGGGTCGTAGATCCACACCTTCCCGTTGTAGTCCACCCGGAACGATTGGCCCGGTGGCGGCGGGATGTTTGGCCATGGCCCCTCCCCCTTGAAGGAGCCAGTCTTCCACAGGAGGTCCGGCAGCTGCGCCGATGCCGGGGGGGCGAGCGTCCCACAGAGGGAGAGCAGGGCCGCGGCGATGCCGGGGATGATCCCGGCCCATCGGGGGCGGGCCTTTTTCGTCACGGAAAAAGCGGGCATGATCATAATCCTTGCAAAGGAATCGGGAGACGGGAATAACCTGCAAGTACCGGCAACCTGGCCGACGTGCAGGCCGAAACGCGAGGGTCTGGTTCTTATGTTTCGGCAGGCAGCGGGTCGAATCATTCATGCGGCCCTGCTGATTCGAGGAAGATCCGCGTCGGTCGCGCCCCCTTGCTCCCGCCGGGGCGCGGTCCGCTTCTGCAGCCGCACTCACGACGCATCACTTAACCCCGGACTTTCCCTTCCGGACCGGAACCGCAGCGGTTCCCCTCCCCTGACGACAGGACCCTCCCATGGCCGCCCCTCATCCTCCCGCCGGCGCATCCTGAAGGGCTTGGCCCTCGGCGCGTCCGCCTCCGCCGTTCTTCAACTCCTTCGCCAACTGCTCCACGTCCGGCCCCGCGCTGTCCGGCGCGAGCTTCACCGGCGCGCCCAGGAGCTCGCACAGGCGCGTTGCGACGGGCTTGAGGCTGTATTTCTCGTCCCGCTTCCCTTTGGGGCGGCCCAGGTGCGCCGCCACGATCACTTTCGCGTGATGATCCATCAGGTACTTCAGCGTCGGGACCGCCGCCTCGATCCGCCGGTCGTCGGTGATGTTACCCTGCGAATCAAGGGGCACGTTCAAATCTTCGCGCACCAGCACGCGCTTGTGGGCGACATCCAGATCTCGCAACGTCTGCTTCTTCATTATCCTAGACTCCCGCACAATAGGTTCAGTAGGTTCGCACAAGATGAGACACAGGAAGCGTGTGGAGGCGATTCGCATCCTCTCTATTATGCTCAACTCGCTTCTGGATGATACATGAGCGGAAGCCGTGCGGTTCCGAGCGAGGGTACGAGGAGAATCACCGCTTTTGACCCGATACTACGCTGTGGGGTATTCAGACAGGTCGTCTCGCGGGCCTGATTCCTTTCCATTCGTATGATCCGGGTCACTCCGGTTGTATATCTCTATGACTCACTGGCAGCCGTTGATCTGATCAAAGAACAACGCCAAGATCAACTCAACCGTGATACAATAGAAGAGTGAGAATGTAGACGGATTCCTTATTCTTCTACACCGTTCAGCAAGACTCAGTGTGCCGGGACGCCCCGTTCCATGGCGTCGATCTCTTTCCGGGCTCTCCTTTAATCGTTGGGAGCGCAGTAGAACCATGCAGTAGAACCATAACGTGTTGTGTGCGTCTCAACTGTTAGGGACGACAGAACACTGAAGCATTTTTGAAACCCCGTTTCATCCGATCAGCAGCACCCCGCTCTGTAGGAGTTCGATGAAACGTTCGGCAGGAGATTCCGGCGGCTCTGCGCGAATCCAGGCGCAACTTCAGCCGCCCGTGTTTCCGTTGAACAAACCCCGGTGGTAAACGAACCCAACCCTGCTTGTCAACGGCGTCGGATTTGATACTCCCGCGCCCAGCATGACCTCGGATTCTGATCCGTCATCTTTACGTCCATACCCGATCAGATGCCGAGCAGAGTGGGCCATTCCCCATCTTTCAGGAGGAATCATTTTGCGTAACGCAGCGACACTTCTCTCCCGGATCGGAGCCGCCGCTCTGGTCCTCGGTATCCTCGGAGCTTCCGCCCCTCGGGCCGTCGCCCAGGCGTTCCAGGATTTCACCGACAATTTCAGCGGCACCACCCTCAACCCACGATGGGAACCCGAAATACCCATCGCTGGCCCTGAATTCACGGTCAACAACGGCCTGAAGGTGTACGTTCCCCCCGGACCCTTCGATGACTGGAGCACGGTGAACAACGCCCCGCGCATTCAGATGCCCGCCCCCACCGGCGACTTCACCATGACCGGCCGGATCACGTCGGTCGTGGGCGCCGACGGGACGGCTCCCGCGACCGGCAACTACCATGCCGCTCTGATGGTCAAGCTGGGCGACACCAACAAGATCTACTGGGGGATGTACACCAACAACACCACCCTCCGGCTGGAGCGCAGCGGCTCCGGCATCCGGAGCGTCACCATCGCCGGACCGCCCGTCGATCTGCGGGTGATCCGCGTCCAGAACGTGTACCACTTCTATTACAAGCTGAACGAAGCGGACCCCTGGATCGAGCTTGTCAACAACAACGTGCCCGTCACCATCACCGACGCGGCGCCCGTGCAGACGGTCGGCATTTTGCAGAAGACCTGGGGCGCCGGGGTCGAGCTCACCGCAAACTGGTCCCGGTTCACCCTGTCGGCGGGGCAGAACGTCTTCTCCTCGATTAACGGCACCGTCGCCACCAACGGCCCCAGCCCGTCCAAGCTGCACGCCCAGCTCCTCAACGCGGCCGGGAATAGTGTCCTGGCCCTCACCCCAATCGCCGACAACGGGACGTTCAGCTTCCCCGCAGAGCCGGGGACCTACACCGTCCGGCTGGTCGGCAGCGACTTGTTGAGCTCGCAGGCGGAAGCCACCAAGTCGGTGACGGTTCAGGCCGGTTCACCCGCTACCGTCAGCTTCACTGGCATCCAGGTCTCTCCCGACCTAAACCCGGCGACGAGCGAGAAGTTCACCCACAACTTCACCGGCCCGACGCTGGATCCGAACTTCGCCATCGAAATGCCGAAGGCCGGCGCCACGATCAATACCAACAACGGCCTCCAGATCAGCGTTCCGGCCAACAATGCGTTCGATTACTGGAGCACCATCGACGAATCTCCCAAGGTCCGCATCCCGGCCCCGGCGGGGGATTTCATCACCTCCGTTCAGATCAACGCCACCGACCTCGAAGGCAATCCGGCTACCGGTAATTTCAACGCCTACCTGGCCATCAAGTTCGCCCCGCGCGACGCGATCGTGTATACACTGGTCTTCCGCGACACCACCCTTGAGGTGCTCCGTTTGGGCGGCGCCGAGGGCCAGCAGATCACCATTCCCCCGGCCCCGGTCTGGGTGCAGGTCCGGAAGGTCGGCAACCGATACTCTTTCTACTATAAGAACAGCGCCACGGACCAGTGGCTGCCGTTTGCCGCCACGCCTGAGGGACCGGCGAAGGTCATCACCGACATCCGGAAGCCGCAGGAGATCCAGCTCGGCTTGAAGACCTGGGATGCGAACGTCTCACCCGCGGTCCGAGCGACCTTCAACGACTTCTCCCTCGAAGCGGTGAAGATCATCCGGCTGGCTCCCGTCACCGGCACGGTGACGACCAACGGCCCTTCGCCCGCCAATACGAGCATCCAGCTCAGGGATGCCACGGGGACGGTCGTGGCCGTGGTTCCCGTGGCGGCAAACGGATCCTTCTCCACCACCGTGGCGGAGGGAGCCTATACCGCCACCGTGATCGGCAACATGGTCGTGCCGGGGCAGGCCGCCGCGACGAAGACGGTGAACGTTGTGTCCGGACAGGCAAACACGGTCGACTTCACGGTCAACCTGGTCGCTCCCCTCGTTCCGGGGTCGGGCGTCGTCTTCACCGATGCGTTCACGGGGACGACCCTCAAACCCGAATGGACCGTTGAAACCCCGGTTGCCGGCCCGACCGTCAACGTGGACAACGGGACTCTCAACATCACCCTTCCCGGAAGCCGTGCATTCGACATCTGGGCCGGCATCCCGGCCGACCAGCCGAGAGTCACCCTGCCGAACCCCGTCGGGGACTTCGTCATGACCGCTACGCTCAACGGGGTCACCGATACCGCGGGCGAACCGATTGAAAACCGGAACTTCCATTCCGGCCTTTACGTCCACCTCGGCGGTTCGGATGCCATCATGTGGGGGGCTTACCGCTCCAACAACACCCTTCGGCTGGAGCGGAGCGGAACCGGCTTCGGTCCGAACATCACCACACTCACTCTCCCGGCTCAACTCCAGATCCGGCGAGTGGGCAATACCTACACCTTCTTCTATCGGCAGCAGCAGAGCGATGCCTGGTCGCAGCTGATGGAAAGCGACACTTCGACCACCCCGCGTTCGATCACCGTACCCACTCCGGCGGAGCGGGTGGGGGTGTTCCAGAAATCCTGGGAGCCGCTGGCGCTCACCGCGAAATGGTCGAACTTCTCCCTGGAGAGCGTCGGCGCCGTCACCCCTGCGGGCTGCAAGGGGAACGTCAACGACGACAAGGCCATCAACATCCAGGACGCGGTCGGAATCCTCCGCCACATCGTCTCGGGCGGGGATGTCGCTCAGGGCGCCCTCACGGGTCAGGCGTTGCAGAACGCAGACGTGGACGGCCAGGGCGGCGTCAACGTCCAGGATGCGGTGCTCCTGCTCCAGGCCATCGTCAACATCGCGCCGGGTAACACCGTCATCACGAATCTGACCTGCCCGTAAACCCTCCGAGCAGGATCAGATGCAATATCTGAGGAGTGCTACGCTTCCTCGGGAGTATAAAACATAAAGATCGGCCTCCGGGAGGAATCCCGGAGGCCGATCTTTTTATTGGCACAATCGAGAAGTTTGTGGGAAATGGGAGGGGGTTGAAGTCGGCACAGGCCGATCCGTTCGACTTCGCTCAGGACATGCTTTGCGCCATTGTAGCCGCGATTTTAATCGCCGGGCCCACGCCGACCCACAGACTCTTCGATTGTGCCGTTTAATCTATCGGGAACCGTGTGGGTAATCGTCGACCGTCCGGCATTGAAACACCGGTCCATCCGAAGCGCCTACTCTATCGGATGCAGCTTCAATCGACCGGGAACCAGGTCCTCTCCTCCTGAGCCTGCCCTGCCGTCAGGTTCAACGCTTCCAACTCTTCCCAGATCCCCTCCGGAAGCTCCAGCGTTGCGCCGCGCAGGTTTGCGTCCAGCTCTTCGGGAGTCTTCGCGCCGCTCAGGGTGCAATGCACGAGCGGCTGCCGGATGCAGAACTGGAGGATCACCGCCACCATCGGCACGTCGTTCTCCCGGCACCAGCGGTAAAGCCGACGCGCCGCATCCAGGTCCCGCTCCGGAGGCCGGATTCGCCCCTCCCGCACGAGCCGTGCCGGCTCTTCCCCGATCAGGAGGCCATGCGCCAGTGGAGAGCCGTTCAGCACCCCCACATCATTTGCCTCCGCGAGTTGCAGCAATCCGCCAGCGAGCGCCGTGGTGCGGATCGGGTGATAATCGTTATAGGTGTGGATGGCGTAGAACCGGACGGTTTCGATGGCCCGGCGGTGGATGTCGTGGCTGCTCTCCGCCTGTCCGATCCCTCGTATCACCCCCTGCTCGTTCAATGCCTCCAGGGCTTCCAGCGCACCGCCGGGCTGTACGACGAG
>JAHWJO010000640.1 GCA_019348365.1 Armatimonadota bacterium
GGCTCTCTTCTTCTCTTCCTGCTTTTCCCACACTGAATAGCGAAGAACCAAAAAACTAAGCTGCCCGCAATTGGGATCTATCATCCTTTACTGCACGGTTTCTGAAGGGTGTGCCGCACTCCCCCGATCTGCTCCCTCTCTGTCGCATCCCCCGCACTTTCTACCCAACATATCCCCCCCTGTACCGATTCCCCTGAACTCTCCCCTCGGCGGCATCTCTACCGATCCCCCGGCTTCCGACCGATACCCTATTGAATCGGCTCCCTCCGGCGACGGTGGAGTCCTTCATTCTTACAGCCGTCCCCAGGAGAGAGGATTCACGCCTCTCGCGTATCGTTGATCCCCGATAATAGTTCCGCCAGGAGTTCTGAATGCGTTCCCTCGTGCTTGCCTTCCGCCGATCCTCGCTGCTCCGCCTGCTCGTCCTGATGCTCGCGCTCTCCCTGTTCGCCGCGCTCCGTTCCGGGGCCGCCCCCGCCGGGAGCGCCCCGTCGGCGAAGCCCGCCTCCCTCCCGATGTCGATCCGGGCGAACGTCCCCCACAACATGTATTTCCTGGAGGCGCTGACTCCGAGCCAGCCGATCACCCTGGCTATCGAAACGACGAATCGGACGAATAAGCCGGGGTCCATCCAGTACCGGTGGCGGCTGACGGATTACTGGGGGAAACTGGTCCGCTCCGATACCTTCAAAAGCCCTCCCGTCACGGTGAACAGTACGGACAAGTGGTTCCTCAGCTTCCACCGCGACCCGGACCTGAAAGGCCGGACCGGCTACTACACCTTCCACATCATGGCCCAGAAGAGCGGCCAGAAAGCCGAATCACAGACCGCTTTCGGCGTGATCCCCCGCCCAGCGAGCGGCCTGAAAGAGAAGTCGATGTTCGGCGTGTCTACGAACCGGACGGACAAAGACGCGCTGGCAGCGCTCCAGAAGATCGGCGTCAAGTGGGTCCGCACCCCGACCGGCGTGAGCTGGGCCGATGCGGAGCCGAAGAAGGGGACGTACGAGTGGGACCGCTTCGACCGCCTCTCTTCCGAAGCCCAGGCCCATGGCCTCCACCTCCTGCCGGTCATCGGGAACTCGCCGGCGTGGGCGAAGGGGCCGGGCGAGGCGGCAGGGACCGCCCCCGCTGCGCCGACCTTCCCGCGCGACTACGCCGATTACGTCGAAGCGGCGGTGGCCCGCTACGCCCGCGAGAACCGCGCCTGGGAGCTCTGGGATGCCCCGACGGTGATGGGGCCCACCTGGAAGAAGCCGGCGCAGGAGTACCGGGACCTGCTGCGAACGGCGTACGCCTCCGCGAAGAAGGCCAACCCGTCCGCACTCCTCCTGGGTTCGGGGGGGAACCCCGCTTTCCTTCAGGACGTGGTGTTCGCTCCGGGCGCGGAGGCGTCCTCGGCGCTGGATGCGCTCTCCGCCCACATCCACGCCACGGGCGCTCCCGAAGAGGAGTTCTACAGCCAGGCCGAATTCACGGCGCTCCTGGGCCGCAAGTACAATAAAGACCGGATCTGGCTCACGAACCACGAGACCCAGCCGATGGAGCCGCAGACACGGGCGCAGTACGTCCCCCGGACGTACGTGCTCGCCGCGCTCGCCGGGGCGACGAACCTCAACTGGTCTCCCGCCGTCGGGGGGGATGCGGGGCTGTACGGACCGGGATTCACTCCCACCCCCGCCGCCGTTTCCTACGCCGTGACGGCGCGCCACCTGGAAGACACCCTCTTCGTCCGCGACCTCTGGCCCCATTCACGGCGGATCTTCGGGGGCGTGTTCAAGAACTCCGCCGGACGCAAGGTCGCCGCGGTCTGGGCGGTGGGCGAACGGGGCAGCCTGATCCTCAACGATGCGAAAGACGTGCAGGCCTACGACGTGATGGGCGGGGAGACGGGCAGCCGCAGCGGGGATCGCCTGGAAGTCCCGTTCGGCGAGGACGTGGTCTATCTCGCCAGCGACATGGATCAGGCCGCCTTCATTGAGAAAGTGCAGAACGCCCGGATCATCGGCATCTCGCCCGTCGAGATCGTCGCGAAGCCGTTTCTCTCGCCCATCGCGCTCACCCCGCCGGTCCGCATCCAGGTCTCGAACATGCTGAACCGGCCCATCGAGGGGGACGTGGAAGCGTTCATGCCGAAGGGATGGAAACTGGCTGACGGGAAAGCGCCGTTCGGGCCGCTGGAGCCGGGCCAGGTGGCGACCGTGGAGTTGCCCGTCCGCCAGTCCGCCATTTCCCCGGAGAACGCCTATCCCGTCACGATCTCCGCCGAGTCGCGGCACCGGGGCGTCTCCAGCCTGCTGACGCGGATTTCGGGTCCGGAATGGCGGGTGCGACGGCAGCAAAGCCTCTTCCTGGCCGGAGCGGTCACCGGCACTCCCACGGTGGACGGCGACCTGAGCGACTGGGGGGATGCCCTCCCCGTCGCGGCCACCACTCGCGAGTTCATCTCGAAATGGGCGCCGGCGAACTGGGCGAAGAACTGGACCCCCGGCAACCTCAGCGCGCAGGTCTA
>JAHWJO010000641.1 GCA_019348365.1 Armatimonadota bacterium
CTCAGCGGTCGCTTTGGTATTAACCCCACTTCTCAGGTAATGAAATTACCCTGTCACGCTGCCGGGCACCCCTCATGAATGGCCCTGTCGCCATTCCGGATTACGATTCCATGGGCATTACAGAGGCAGAGGCGAATATGTCCATCACTCGCCCTCTTCCAACAGGCGTTCGGCGATGAAACGCTCGATGGATTTGCGAACGGCTTCCGATTCCGGAATATTATAATTGGCGCAGAACTCCCTCAGGCGCTGCAAAAGCTCGACCGGGAGGTCCCATTCCACTCTCTCACACTCCCTCGTATGATCCTCTGTCGCCATCCCCGTCTCCTCTCTTCCTTTACGCCCTGACCTTGACGGATGGTCCTCCACGGGTTCTCCATGACTCTCTTTGCGCCGGACGATGTCCCCGCCCGATCTCCAGCTTCCACCCGGCGGTTCCTTTATCCCCTCGTTTTTGCCGTTCTGATCGGCCTCTTCACCCGCCTCCTCGCGTCCGCTCCGCCGGAAGGCGAGCCCCCTCTCCCGACCGAATCTCCTTCGCTGCCGCTCCCGAATCCCGCCGATCGGATTCTGATCCTCGCCCCGCATCCGGACGATGAGACCCTGTCGTGCGGGGGGCTGATCCAGAAAGCTCTGAGGCGCGGCGCGCGGGTGCGCGTGGTGGAAGTCACCTCCGGCGATGCGTTCAGCGTCATCGCGCATCGGCTCTATCCCGATGAGCCGTTCTCCCCGTCACTGTTTCTCCGATTGGGGGAAATACGGATGCAGGAAACGCGGAGGGCGCTGTCGCGCCTGGGCCTGCCCTCTTCACAGGTGACGTTTCTGGGTTATCCCGACAGCGGACTGCATCGGCTCCTCTCGACGCACTGGTCCCGGCCATGGAGAGCCACCCGCACTCAGGCCATAAGACCGCCCTACAATGGAGCCGGATTCCGGAATTCCCTCTACACCGGGGAAAGCCTCCTGAACGATCTGACGGCGATCCTCCGCGCCGAGCGGCCCACGGTTGTTTATTATCCGCATCCCGGCGACTTCAATCAGGATCATCGTTCCGTGGCGGCGTTCACGCTCATGGCCCTGAACCGGCTGAACGAGACGCCGGGGTGGACCGCTCCCAGGGAGGCGAGTTATCTGATCCACGGGGGGGAGCGCTGGCCCTGGCCCGCCTTCGCGATGACCGGCGCGCCTCAGCGCCTGCCTCTCCCCATGCGGCGGCTTCCGGAAGAACGATGGCGGTCGCTCTCCCTGGATTCAATGGAATCCCGTCGCAAGCGGGCGGCGATCCTGGATCATCGGTCGCAGCACGCCTCGCTGCGTCCCGCGCAATTCCTGAATTCCTTTGCTCGCGGGACGGAGACGTTCAGTACGCGTACGCGCAGCCGACCGACCCCGGAGGGAGCCGTACTCCTCGAACCCGCTGAACCCGTTCGCTCTCCCGCTTTTGACGGAGCTGCCGATCTGGTTCAGCTCCAGGTGATCGCAGGGAATCGGTGGGTGCGGATTCGATCCCGGTTGCAAGCACGGCCTTCACCTCAAATGCGCTGCCGCCTGGAAATCCGGACACTGGAGCCGGAAGGGCGTACCCGCTGGATGTCGATGGAGGGAACACCGGCGGACCGGTCGGCGGACGGCGGATCGTGCGGCCTCGTGGGCAACGCCATCGTATGGAAAATCCCCCGCGAGCGTCTGGGGAACGCTCATGCCGCGCTCGTCAGCGTGAGCGTCGTTTCAGGCCGTCGTCCAGTGGACCGGACGGCCTGGACCCTCTGGTCTCTCTCGTATGACAAGGGGAAAAGATCACGCGCGAACATTAATCTCCCTCGAAAATCTGACAGAGTGGAACGCCGTCAATAATCTTAAGGATGAGAAGATAATCTGCCCTGTTCGCGAATCGACTCAGATCACCGTTCGGGCCGCCGCTCACACAGGGAAATCCCTCGCCAACGTTGAATGTGAAGAAAACTCGCGAAAGAAGGAGACTTTTATGGATACGGAACAACGGATCAACGCGCTCGAACGACAGGTAAGGCAATTCAGGATTCTTTGCGGTGTGATCGCTCTCACCGCCCTGGCTGCGGTGCTCGCCGGAGCGGATAAGCCGCCGCAGGTAACGACGCTCAAAGCCCCGCTCCGTGTGGTGGATGAAAAGGGAAACAGCGTCTTCGTCATCAACTCGGAGGACGGCGAGTCTCAGGCCTACCTCTACGGCGCAAATGGCAAGGGACTGACGGTTCTGAACGCAGGTCCGGACGGCTCCGGCCTTGTGGTCAGCGGCAATCTTAAGAACGAGAACCCCGATATCACCCTCATCACCACCACGGACGGCAGCGCGCTCCTGATGAACGGCCCGAAAAGCAAGAAAGGGGTGGAGGTCGCAGCGAGCGCGGAAGGCGGAGACATATCGGTCTATGATGCGAAAGGCGCTACAAAGAGGTAACCCCCATTAGAGTTGTAGTGTTAAAAGAAGGAAAGGAGGGACAAGCCTCCAAACCGTAGGTA
>JAHWJO010000168.1 GCA_019348365.1 Armatimonadota bacterium
CCCCCGCACTTCGCGCTGGCCCTCTCCCAAGTCTGGGAGAGGGGATCTGTCGAGTTCATTCCATAACAGGACCGAGACGGGGTACATGCTCGAGGGAACGACGGATCGGTGATGAGTGGGCACCAAAAAGAATTCCTCTCTCCGAAGAGAAGCGTTTTGCATCCCGATTCCCACTCCCAGAATTGGGAGAGGGCCAGCGCGTAGCGCGGGGGTGAGGGCGCGCTCCCCGACTGCTCCTCAAAGGGAGCATGGGGCGAGGGGTAGAAGTAAACAGAAGAATTACAAATCACCGTCATCTTTTCGTCTCGTTCGGAGGTAATTTTCCTGTGTTTTGGTCTCGCTTCACCGTTTCCCTCGCCCTCGCTGCAGCCCTCCTTCCCGTCTCCTCAAGTCGGGCGGATGTGGATTCCTATGCCTCCCTCCCCCTCCGACCGGGCATGGGCCGTCACCAGTGGGCGCGGGACAACCAGTTGGAAATGCGGACCCTCTGGATGGATGCGACGGCGAACCTGGACCGGCTGAACAGCCGGGAAAAGGTCCAGGCGATCCTCGATAAGACGGTGGCAGCGGGGTTCAACACCGTGGCCGTGGGAGTGAAATCGCCCTGCGGGTTCGTGCTCTACAACAGCCGGATCGCGCCGAAGATGAAGAACTTCCTGAACCGCACCACGTACCCCGAAGGCTACGATCTCCTCCAGACCGTCATCGAAGAGGGGCACAAGCGCGGGTTGGAGGTCCATGCCTTCCTGATGGTCTTCTCCGACGGGCGGAAGCTGAACCGGAGCGGCCCGGCCTACGGCCCGCATGCGGCGTGGCAATCCGTGCAGTACCTTCGCAGCGGCAAGCTCGTGAAGCAGGCCGACGCGCCGGGCGGCACGTTCGTCTTCCTCAATCCCGCGCATCCCGCCGCACAGGATTATCAGCTTTCCATCATTAAGGAGATCGTCAGCCGATACGACGTGGACGGCGTCCTCCTCGACCGCCTCCGCTACGCCGGGATCGACAGCGACTTCAGCCCGGCCTCGCGGATCGGCTTTGAAAAGTACATCGGCAAGAAGGTGGCGCGTTTCCCCCAGGATATCTTCACCTGGAACAAGAAAGGGCCGGTTCCCGGCAACTATTACAAGCCGTGGCTGGAGTATCGCGCGTCGGTGATCAGCGGGTTCGTGAAGCGGGCTGCAAAGGTCGTGAAGAGCACGCGGCCCGGCACGGTCATCGGGTGCTCGGTCGGCTCGTGGTATCCGACCTACGTGAACGAAGGGGTCAACTGGGGCAGCACGCGCTTCAATCCGGGTAAAGAATACTTCTGGGCCACCTCCACGTACCGGAAGACGGGCTACGCGGATTACATCGATTACCTCGCGCCGCACTGCTACAGCCGCGACGTGGAGATCCTGGACTCGCGGGAGGCGGGCAAGCCGGACTGGCGCAGCGTGCAGGGGGCGGCGCAGATCACACGGCAGGCCGTCGCGAACGCCTGCTGGGTCTACGGCGGCATCTACGCCCACGATTACCAGGGGAAGCCGCAGGAATTCCTCCGGGCGATGCTGACCGTGCGGGAGGAGACGAACGGCGTGATGGCCTTCGACCTCAGCCAGATCGACGATTACGGCTGGTGGGAGCTGTTCCCGCAGGTCTTTCGCACTGCGACCTCCCCGCCCCATCGGAAGCCCGGCTGGCTGGCGGTAAAAGAATCATCTACCTCCCCGGCGAAAACCGCACGGCCCTAGAGAAAGATCGGGGCTCCGTCTTTATCGTCCTGTAGAGGGCTGGTGGGTACCTGGGATGAGCGGATCTGTTGTCCTCAGAAGGAATCCCCACCTCCTGGGCTGAAAACAAAAGAAAATTGCTAGCTTCCACTCCTTCAGCCTCGACGATCCTGGCGGTCCAACCTCCCTTTCATCCTCCATGATGGATAACGATCCCGGTCAAGCGTCTTCCTCTGATGTCCCACGGTCCGAACCGACCGATTTGGCTTCGCCGATCCCTGATGACGAGCCCCTATCCATCATGGCGGAGGGAGAGGGCGAACCGAATGGCGATTTTCTCCCCCTCGATCCGCGCGTGGTGAGTCTCTGGCGTCTCGATCAGGCGATGGGATGCGGCTTTGTGCTCCTTCTCCTGCTGGGGGGAGTGGGAATTGTTTTTTTGACCGCTACGGAGTATCTCATTGGAGCCTCCCTCGCGTGGCTCCTTTGCCTGGGCCTATCGGTGTGGTTCGTTTTCTGGTATCCGGGGCAGGCGTATCGAGCCTGGGGGTACCGGATCGACGAGCGGGTCCTTGAAATCCGGAGCGGACTTCTGTTTCGCTCCCTCCAATTGCTGCCGCTGTCGCGCATCCAGCACGTCGATCTCCAGCGCGGACCCCTTGAGCGGCTGTACGGCCTATCCTCGATGATCCTCTTCACCGCCGGGACCCGCGATGCGGCGATCACTCTTCCGGGATTGGACGCCGAAGAGGCGATGCGGCTGCGGGACCACCTCCTCGCCATTGGAGGAGACGATGCCGTCTGATCCGCCGGATTCACCGGATTCCCCGCCTCCCCCGGAGGACTCGGCGCAGGCGACCGCCCCGGAGGCGGCTCCCCCGTCCCTTGTCGCGAAAATCTCCCCTGCCCTTCACGGAAGACTCCATCCCCTGACCCTCCTGTTTGGCATCCTCGGAGGGTGGTCCGAGCTTCGCAGCCTCTTCTTTCAACTCCTTCCCATGGGAGTGGTGCTGTACGCCAGCCACCGGCAGCTCTTCCTTCTGATGCTGGTTCTCCTGGCCGTTTACCCGCTGTTCCATGCGGCGGTGCTCTATTTCACTTTCCAGTACGGGATCGAAGAGGGGGAGCTGGTGACCCGGCAGGGTATCCTGAAGCGGATCGAGCGCCATGTCCCTCTGGAGCGAGTGCAGGATCTCAGGATCGAACAGAATCTCGTGCAGCAATTTTTCGGGGTCGTCGCCGCATACGTCGAGACCGCCGGAGGGACGGGACCGGAAGCATCGCTGTCGGTCATCTCCCGCACCGAAGCGGAGCGCCTTCGCCGGGCGATCTTCGAGCGGTTTCCCCGAGCGATCCATGAGACGGAGGAGTCCGAGGAACCCTCTCGCCGCCTCATCCGGCGGCTTTCGGGGTCCGAGATTATCCTGGCGGGCCTCACCTCGAACCGGTCTGCATCCTTTCTGATCTTTCTGCTGGCGGGGTGGTCGCTCCTCGACGATCTTCTGCCCGAAGCGGTCTATGATCGACTGATTCGGGGCGTGTCGGAGGAGGTTCAATATCTTTCCCAGCAGGGGATGCTGATGGCCGTCCTTCTCCTCGTTCTGACGGTCGTCGCAATCCTGCTCATCAGCCTGTTCCTTTCCATCATGGGCGCGGTCTTCCTGTTCTACGGGTTCACGCTCTCGTTGAACGGGGAGGACCTGCATCGTCTGTACGGCCTGCTGACCCGCCGCTCCAGCAGCCTGCCCCGGCAGCGCATCCAGATTCTCGAAGTCGAGGAGGGTCCTCTCCGGCAATTGTTCGGGCTGGCGACTCTTCGGGCGGACATCGCGGGGGGCGCAAAGGTCACGGGCATGGCCGAGACGGGCCGGGACGTTCTCCTGCCGGTGGCTCGCCGGAATGAGGTGGAGCCTCTCCTCCCGGTCTTCTTCCCCGATATGGATGCCGATCCGCCGGAGTGGCGCCGCGTCTCGAAGCGCGCCATTCTCAGAGGCACGATGAGAGGCGGCACATTCTGCATCCTTGTCACGTTCTGGACGCTCTGGCTGCAAAAAGGGTGGGTCGGACTCTGGCCCATGGCGTTCGTCCCGTTCATCTATTTTCTGAACGTGCAGGCCTACCGCCGTCTGGGGTATGCGCTCGGGCCTCGTTTCTTCCGCTCCCGACGCGGCTTGTTGGGCCGCTCGACTCACGTCGTGCCGATACGGAATATCCAATCGGTCGCGCTTCACCAGTCGGTTTTCGAGTACCGAATGGGGCTGGCTACGCTGGTCCTCGACACGGCGGGACAGGCGTTCACCGGCGGCGGCCCCCGGATCAGCAACCTCCCCATCGAGGAGGCGGAAGTACTGGCTCGTACCCTTGCGAAATGCGCTTCCGAAACCCGTTACCGCTGGGAGAGCCGGAAGTGATCCCCATGGAACGAAGGGATGATGGATCCCGCAAGGGTGGCCTGAATGAGAAGACCATCGATTGTTGAAGAATTTTCAAGGATATCAGGTATGATCGTCCGCTTAGACGACGATTATCATCCGGGATTAAACATGAACATGAGACGAGGAGTTGGGGTTCTGGGGATCGTGCTCCCGTTGCTGGGCGCTGCGGCGAATCTCCCAGCATCGTCGAAACCGTACGCCCCTCTTCCCCTTCCCCCACGACTACGAGTTCTCCATAAAGGCACTCCTCAATGGATCGCGTTGAATCTGTTGAAGAAGATCGGAGTGCGCCGGCAGGAGAAGCCGGAGAACCGCGAAACGCCGGTGAAGGAGACGGTCAAGCTCTGCCGGTCCCCGCGCAAGGCCGTCGTGATCGTGACCCGCATGGGCGGTGGAGACGACTCGATTGCCGGAGAGCGCTACCGATTGGAGCTTCGTCGCGTGAAGGACAAATGGCGTCCGGCGCAACTGGGCCGTCAGGTGAAATGCCGTCCGGGGCGCGGACACGCCTATTGGTCACGAAAGCCCTGTATCTGAAGCAGGATCATTCTACGTACTCATTAATTCAAATGCGCCAACTCCCAGCAGGAAGGTGTACGGTAGGGGCAGAAATAGCGCTTGGAAATGTGGTACGTACCCACCCACTCAGAGGCAAAGAACCCCAATTCTCCATGGTCGCCAGTATTGGGGGGAGCCAGTGGCGAAACCGGCTGAGTCCTGTCCGTTCGTCGGTCCCTGACCGGCGCTACTTCAATGGAAGGAGAAGCTGTATGAGTCGCAGAGCCGGGCTTTTACGAAAGCCCCTGACCCTGCTGTTCGCCTCCGGCATGACCCTCGTGGCCCTGGTGGCATTCGCCGCCAACGTCCACTTCAAGGGAGGAGCGAACTCCGAGCCCACGTTCCTGGATCGCGGCACGGTGCTGAACGTCTCGGCCTGCTTGGCAGGCTTGGGCAATCAGGATGTCACCATCACCGTGACGGCAAAGGGGATCGGAAAGACGACCTGCACAAATCCAGGGGGGAAAACGTCCCCTGGGATCAACAAGAAGTTGACCAACCTATCCGCCACTCAGACGATCTCTGCCACGGAGATCAAGAACGGGCAAGTCTGCTTCAGCCTGGATACGAAGGAACCGGGGCCGATCTCGGCGAAAGAGGCCGGATGCCCGAACAATAACTGGGCCGCTTTCACGGATGTGGACTTCACCTCCGCGGAGATCGTGGTCAAGCAGGGTGGAAAGACGGTGCTTTCTCAGTCCTTCTCGCTGTAACCTTTCCGATCAGGTAGTCATCGGAATATTCCGTAACGAGACGGTACATTGCCCTCCCAAAGGGGTGGAGAGTTCATGCTCCTCCCTTTGGGAGGGTTTGCTGAATGTCAGGATGGATGGACTTTGTGGCAAAACAAGCCTTCTATCCTCCCAGGATCTCCTCATCCCCCTGTTGGCTGCTGATCGCCTTCCGCAGCTCTTCCTCTTCGCGTTCGGTGACTTCCTCGCCGCCCCTGGGGAGCCACTTCTGAACCAGATCCCCGTAGTCGTCCCGCGCGCCCATCTCGCCCTGGAGCGGGTAGTCGGTCATGTCCATCTGGATGGGCGTGACGGAGATGAAACCGTGCGCGAGGGCCTCCACGTCCGTTCCAGGCAGCAGTTGGTCTTCCGGCAGCTCCCCGCCCAGCCAGTAGTACTTGCGTCCCCACGGGTCCACGCGCTCCTCCACGCTGCCCGGATACCGCCGTACCCCCTGACGCGTGATCCGCACCCCGGCGATGTGGCCCTCCGGAGTCTGCGGAACGTTGACGTTCAGGAACCGGCCCGGCGGCAGCGGGTCATTCAAAATCAGTTCCGAAAGGTCGGCGGCGAAACGCGCGGCGGGACGGAAATCGTGATCTTTCAGTCCCGTCGTGCTGACCAGCGAAAGCGCCACCGACGATGCGCCGTAGATCGCCCCTTCCATCGCCGCCGAGGCCGTGCCGGAATAGGTCAGGTCCCACCCCATATTCGGGCCGTCGTTGATCCCGGAGAGCACCAGGTCCGGCGTTCGTCCCAGCAGGTGAACGAACGCCATCATCACACAGTCGGAGGGGGTGCCGCTCGTCGCGTACGCCGTCATGCCGTTCGCCATACGGACTTCGGCGACCCGGAGGGGCTTATGCAGCGTGATCGCGTGGCCGGTCGCGCTCCGGGGACGGTCCGGCGCGCAGACGACCACCTTCCCGAGATGCTCCACCGCTTCCCGGAGCGCGAGGATCCCTTCCGCATGGACCCCATCGTCATTGGTGAGCAGGATCAACTTTCTCTCCGAAGCCACGCTTGTTCTCCCTTTCCGATCTCGAAGTCATCTGAAATATGCAGCGCACATCAACAGGCGCGATTCTCTTTCTCATGCGATTCTACCCAAACGGTGAAACATGGTACGGCGACTCCGTTTGCGTAGAAGGCAAGACATTATGGCGTGTTCGCCGCATCGGGCTCCCAACGGGTCGCTCCCTGTTTTGGGCCGGATGCGCGTGGGTATATTTTGGTTGTCAGGAGGCCCATTTGTCAGGAGGCCCATTTGTCAGGAGGCCCATCCGTGTCTCCGCGTCTCCAAAGGAGTTCGGGTGAGGCGCTCTTCCATGCTTGTACCATCGCATTTTAATCTCCAGAAGGGGGGATAAGATCATGGCCATGATGACGACGGCCATATTTGATCGACGAGAGGACGCGCAGCGAGCCGTCCACGCGCTCCGTGACCACGGGGTGGACGAAGAGAAGATCTCCGTCCTCGCGGTGGCGGACGACGGCAGCGGGAAGATCTCGGACCTCGACCACGAGGAGCGCGTTCCGGCGCCGGGGAAAGACGAAGGCATCAGCACGACCACTCCGCAGGATGCCGCGAAAGGGGCGGCGGAAGGCGCGGCCATCGGCGCGGGGCTGGGACTGGTGGCGGCGTTGAGCTCGCTTTTCATCCCCGGCTTCGGCCTGCTCACGGGGGGCGGCGCGCTCGCCACCGCGCTCTGGGGCGCGGCGGGCGCGACGGCGGGCGGCGCGGTGGCCGGGGGCGTGACCGGCTTCCTGGCCGATATGGGCGTCCCTGCCCAGACCGCGCGCGATTACGAAGAGGCGATCAAGAAAGGCGGCGTCCTCGTCGCGGTTCATCAAACGGACGAAGCCACGACCGGGGAGATTCAGCAGATTTTCGTCAAGTACCATGGCCACAGCGCCGGGGGGTATGCCGACATCGTGGAAAGCGGGGCTCCCCTCGCCACGCCGCAGAGACTCGACGAAACGAACGACCGGCTGCGCCAGAGCGATGCCGATCTGACCGGCGGGAGCGAGGGCATCACCATCGTTAAGACCCGGACCGATGCCGCCAACGAACGGCTGAACGAGACGGGCGACCTCAGCCGGACCGATGTCTCCCCCTCCGCCGGGAACATCGTCGCGACCACGGCCCCGGCCATGCAGCGGGATACCCATCTCGATGCGGCCACCGGGGACGAAGGCTCGGCCAGCAGCCGTCTGGGTGACGTGGGGGGAGACCTTCATGACGACGTGCGGATCGGCCCGGCCCCGAACGATTTCGGCGCTTCCACCGAAGAGCTGGAAGGCACCACCAACGCCGTGATCGACACGGGCAACGTCGGCAGCACGACGAGCGGCCTGGGCGAGATGGACGCGGACGAGGTGCGGGTCCGAACCGAGCCGCCGGAAAGCCCCAGCGCGAACCTCACCGGCACGCTGGGCGGCAACGTCGGGGGAGTCGGCGGGGTGACGGGTGGACTGACGGGCGGCCTCGGCAGCTCTGTGGGCGACCAGCCGGGGACCGCCGGGGGGACGAACGTCGTCGGCGATTCGGGCGCGATGGGCGGATCGACCGCTGTACTCTATAACCGTGACGAGGAGGATCCGGCGGAACCGATCAACACCCGCGAAGACATGACAGGGAAGGACCGCGATGAGAAACGATAACATCGATGACAGAGAGGAACAGCCTACGGCTGCGGAGGTGGCGGGCACGGCGGGGGGGGCGTCGGCGGGCGCGAACGATGATGCCATCGGTGATTTCGCCAGCACCGCCCGCCCGGCGGACAACACCCTGGACGACATCTCCGATCCGGTGGCGGTCCCGCAGGGGAACACCTCCGGCCCGACGAGCGGCGCGACGACGGGGGGATTCACCCACACCGGAGGCCGAGCGGGGATCACCACCTCCGGCGGCGCAGATACTTCTCCCACCCTCGATGCCGATACCGGAGGAGCCGTCACCTCGCGAACGCTGGACGAGGATGACGAAACGCCTCGCTAATCTCGTGTTTCAGCCTCAGAATAACAAACGGCAGAGCATCCCTCTCGGATGCTCTGCCGTTTGATTCCCCTCTATTGGGAACCCTACCCATTCTGACCCATTTTTACGGAGGATCAGGATAGGCCCTTTGCTAAAACAGTAGTGAGCGGCTGTACTCTTCTCCTGGTCCTGGCGCCGTCAGGCTCTTGGTATTTCTTCCTGTGAGGAGAGTACATGAACAGCGGTATTCTATAGGTTTGGAAAGGGAATAGGTCTTACACAAAGCTTTGCGTAAGTCCTGGGGAATAGGGTCTTCCCCCGAAAGGGAAATTGG